>JACQYX010000319.1 GCA_016207985.1 Ignavibacteriales bacterium
CGCACCGGGGCAATATACGACATCGATCGCTTTTTCAGATGCACCATGACGAATCAGACAATCAATCGCTGAATCGAGTAAACGCTTGGTAATGAATTCGTTGAACCGACTTACTACAATACCAAATTTGTAAGAAGCCGCTGAAAGGGTTCCTTCAATGATGTTGATCATATTTGAATGTAATTCTTATGAATAATATTTATTGATTTATAATTCTAATTTGAGAATAATCTTCGACGCATCATTTCTACGGTAGAAATTGGGATGCTATACTGACCTAATGCTTCATCGTCGCCTCTTTCACCACCGTGGAAATCTGATCCACCACTTTCCAAAAGACAATACTCGCTGACGATGCCTCGATAATAATATACGAGATCATGTCCATGGCTGGGGTGAATAACTTCGATACCATCGAGTCCGGCTTTAATTAAACGAAATATCAGCTCTTCGTTTACAGAGCGTCCCGGATGAGCGAGAAACGATAGTCCACCGGCTTGGGCAATAAGGCGGACTGTATCTTCAGGAGAAAAATTCCACTTTTGCTCATAAGCGGGTCGTCCATCACCAATATATCTCTGAAATGCCTCATGATACGATTCTGCATGTCCTTCATCAACAAGTGCATTAGCGATGTGAGGTCTGCCGACCGAATCTCCATTTACATGGTCGAGGACCGAGTCGATAGTAAGCGGAATATTCATTTGATTCAGTTTTCCAACAATCTTCTTTGCACGCTTCAGCCGCTCTTCTTGGAAACCCGATAGCGAAGCAACTAGATTTTTATTCTTATAATCCATAAAATAACCGAGGATGTGGACCTCCATGTCATCAAAGCTTGCGCTTAGCTCCATCCCGGCAATCACTTCAATATTATTCTCTTTCCCCGATGCAATTGCTTCTTCGATGCCGCTTACACTATCATGGTCGGTGACACTGACGATTCGTAGTCCGGTATCTTTAGCTTTCTTAATAATCTCTGCGGGGGAATAAACACCGTCCGAGAAAGTTGTATGTAAATGAAGATCCGCCTTGCCGTTCACAAAATCCTCCCGGATTATCTTTTCTCTATCCGTTTAATGACGTACCTCTACATGAATAAACTCTTGAATTTTTCATAATCGCTGATGATGAGCTTATCACCCCTCATCTCAACGAGATTTTTTTTAATGAAGCTGTGAATAACGCGAGAGATTGTTTCTCTAGATGTTCCCGCCATATTCGCCAAATCCTGCTGGAGCGGAAGTTCATCGATTTCTACTCTTCCTTTTCGGATCGTTCCAATATCATCGGCAAGCTGCAGAATCACATTTGCTACTCGCCCGGTAGCATCCTTCAGTGATAAACTTTTAATTTGTGAGTCTGCTTTCCTCAGACGCATTGTCATCTCCTTCAATAGCGAAATGGCAACCGACGGTACATCTTGCATAAGTTTGAGGAAATCTCTTCTATGAATCATAAATAGCTCCGTCTTGGTAATGGCGACGACGCTCGCAGAGCGGGAGAGTCCATCGAGGATCGACATTTCTCCGAAGAAATCGTTTTCACCCAATATCGATAAGATAACTTCTCGTCCTTCATCATCGGTCCGGACTATTTTTACTTTACCCGACACGATAACGAATAGTGCGGCACCTGTTTCTTCTTCAAGAAGGATGATGCTTCCCTTTTTATATTTTTTTCGTACACCGACCCGTACAATTCTTGCAAGCTCGGCTGCTTCAATATCGGCGAACACCGGTACATTTCTGATGAACTCCATTGCTTCGCTGAGTTCAGATGATAAGGGTTGTTGAGGAACACCGGGAAGGTTCATATATGATTCCATATTAGTCTTTCTGTTCTGAGGATTGTTCTTCAAATAAAAAATATTTTGCAATTAATATACTGTGGATGTTGCTTAAAGTCAAGTATTTAATGAATTTATTGTGAAAACAGCAAATAGGAAACGATAATTAATGAGATTTCGCATACGGCAAGTGAAATTCCAGATGCAAGATCGAGCCGTTCTGTCCGATTCAGGGTGGCATTATCACCGGTGCGACGGTATTCCTTATAATATTTATCTGCTTTGATTTTAAAATATGCAGCGGCTGAGCCGGCTGCCACCGCTGTTCCTGTTGTAATATAATGTGGTAAATAGTCCTGTGATTGATGATCGGCAAGGAAGAGTGACAAACCGTTATTATTTTTATCTCCAAGAGATTTCATTTTTTGATTAACAATACCTCCGCCTGATGGTAATGGAACGATTGCTTCAGCATATCCATCCATAGTAAATTTTATCAGATGCATTTCGCCTTTAAGCACCAATCGCAGAGGTGTCGTTCCAACTATTGAATCGTTAAGTGTGATTGTAGCGCCGTAAGGTTCAGAGATGATATGGTACAAGGAGGGGAAAGATACGATTCGTTCAATATTATCCGAAGGATTGATTTGAATTGTTTCAACAATTGCCGGATGCAACCAGATGTTATCTTCGGGATGGACAAAGCGAAGAATGTGTTTGCCATGTGCGATCCCTACAGGTTCTATTGGAGTTATACCGATGAGAACCGAATCGAGCAGCACCCGAACTCCATTTAGGTCACTCCTAACAGAAAGAGTTGCGTTATCAGATTGCTCGATAGAGCTGTCTGGTGCACTCACAGTTGTGTCCGCCGGTAATGGAATTGCTTCACTCTCCTGGCAAAATTGGAATATGGTAAAAATAATTATCAGCAGGTATCTCATTTCAATTTCCCGATGGTTGAAGTGCTAAGACAATTCGGTCTTCTGAAAAAATAAACAAGTGACCCTGAGCGATTACAGGTATCGATTTAATTCGCCCTTCGGTTTGAAACTCCCAAATGACATTTTCGGTCCCCGCATTGAATGCAAACAATCTTTTATCGAGGCATCCAACGTACACCGTATTTCCCGAAATTAACGGTGCAGATTGAGCTATGCTTCCGATATTTACCTTCCAAACAATACTTCCATCACCGGTTCTGAGACAGTACAAAGTTTTATTAACAGTGCTGGCATAAACATATTCAGTATTGACAGCTTGGGATGTATAAATACTCGCATTGAGCGACTGTTTCCATATCTGTTTACCGGTTGACAAATCAAACGAATAAAATGTACTATCCAACGAACCTATGAATACCTTACCATCAATTATCGTTGGCGATGAAAGAATACTTCCATTCACTTTCGTCTGCCATAACATCTTACCATCATTGACACCTACTGCATTCAGATAACCACCATCTGTACCGTAGACAAGAACCTTACCATCGCTCGCAGGAGATGAATGGCTTCTTTTATTTAAGTGGGCGATGGGTGGATCGAATATCCAAACAATATCACCTTTAAGCTTTTCAACACTCACCACCTTACCGCTCAGGGTTGTGACGTATAAATGATTTCCCGTAATTAGTGGGGCTGTTTCAATCTCACCTAATTCTAATCGCCAATCGACAGAACCGTTTCTCAGGTTATAAGAAAGTAAACTATTCTCATTGCCGGCGAGAGCTACATAAAGATAGTTTCCATCGATGATGGGAGTTCCGATAACCGCTGAGCCGAAGTTGCGGACACCAAAAGAGCTGCCCGTATTAATATCGAGCAGACGTACTTCACCCCGAAGATCGCCAACGCAGAGCAAATCATCAACCGTTGACGCTGAATAGGGACCGAAGCCGCCGGAAACTGTATTTTCCCACACCACTGATAAAGGAGGTAATAACACTTCGTGAGCATTATTCGTTCTCCCAATATCGCCACCGTACATTTTCCAATCATCACGAGTAGCTGTTGGCGTTTCGTGCAAAATAAGTCGAGTACAACTCGCTATGAGTGACAACGAAAACAGAAATAGCATAAAAAATCTGTACTGAATCATTTAAAAATCCCACCCAAAGAAAAATTGGTAGAATAAACCTGCCTGAAATCTTTTCATGTTATTTTCGATGCGTTTCCCGACATCGTAACGGAATACAATAATGTTGAACAGATTAAATCGAACACCAGCGCCCATACTTCCGAGGGTTTGCAAATAATCGTCGTCCCAGGCGTTACCGGCATCGAAGAAGAGAGCACCACGGATGCCGGGAAATGTAACACCACCGAACGGAAAACGCACAGTAACCTGATCGATAAACGGAAAACGTATCTCGTGGCTGGTTAGCCATAATTTTTTCCCACGCAGCGACCATCTCGGATATCCTCTCAGATCCCAGCTTCCACCCATGAAGAAACGCCTCGCTTCCTGACCATCATTGTAAAAAAGCCATAAACGGGTCGCATACGCCGACCACGATCCTATCCGAAAATAATGTCGATAGTCGAAGATAACAGAATAATAATTTGCGTGCGAGTATTGAATATCCGTTGTATATGCAAGTGTTATATTGAACCTGCTGCCGTCAAGTGGACCGCTCGAGCCCCACAGAGAATTATCATGTGTGAACGAAATAGAGTTCGAAAGAAATAATGCTCGCCTCGACCTATCGATGTTATCGTATTCTGAATAGCTGTAATCCATATCTTCAGCATCTTTCTCGGATCGACTGAGACTTGTCGAGAGTGAAACTCGTCTGAACTTCGAAAGAGGATAACTTAACGCAAAGTAACCTCCGAATACACGCTCGTAGAAAAACAGATCGGGATCGGTTAGGTCGTATCGCCGTCCACTGAATCTGTAGACGCCAAAAGCATAATGCGTACGTTTTTGAAGCGATACTC
>JACQYX010000320.1 GCA_016207985.1 Ignavibacteriales bacterium
TCACTTTGCCCATCACTGGTTGAGAAGAAGTATCAATTTCTAAAACTTTACCGGGTATGGCTAAACACATAAAATTTCCTTAACAATTTAAAATAACTCTGCGTTCTTCGCGTTGAAGTTTATCCCGCAATTAGCGGGAGGGTTAAAATAAAAATAAATCTATAAAACAATCCTATCATTTACAAAGAGACTTCTGCATTATTCTTCTTTGTCATGTTGATCCCGTTCGAAGAACGGGAGAAACATCTCGATTCTAAAGAATTTGAGACCCTTCACTTCCTGCCCGCCGTCCGTCGTAGCGGACTTTGGCAGGCGGGCGTTCAGAGTGACAAATAGAAAGATTTTTCAGTCTTAATGCGGCGGTAATCTGTCCGAGTGAAATTCCTCCATCATTCGGTGGCACCCGCTGATGCCAATATGGTTTAAATCCTTCCTCCTCAAGTCGCCGAACAGTTCGCTCGGTTAGATATTTATTCTGGAAGCATCCACCGCTTAGCACTACTCTTTTCTCACCAATTCGCTTTGAAATTTCAACTATGATTTCTACAAGCGTGTTATGAAACTTGGTTGAGACGTTTGAAATGTCTATTCCATTTTTAATATCGTTAATGATATTATGAAGTAACATTGACCAATCTATTATGAATTTCGGTTTACTCTTTAATTCATCAATTGACCATTGATAATGTTCATCCATTTGCTTATCTCCAATAGCCCACTCTAATTCCATTGCTGCTTGCCCTTCGAATGAGACGTGTTGACGAAACCCAATGATCGAAGCAACTGCATCAAATATACGTCCTGCACTTGATGTTAAAGGTGAGTTAATCTGCTTATTGAGCATTTGAAGAAATGAGGTGGTTTCAGTTTTTGAACAAGCTTTCAAAGTCGGGAGGTAATCGTATTCGATTAATTTATCATCAAATAATTCGTGCAGCATACCGAAAGCCGTTCGTCGAGGTTCCTTGATTGCTTGCTCACCGCCGGGTAAACGGAATTGTCGGAATGAAGCAACTCGTTCAAACGATGAATCATTTGTTAGCAGAAATTCACCACCCCAGATTGTTCCGTCAAGTCCGTAACCTGTCCCATCCCACGATATGCCTAAAACTCTGCCATCAATCTGATTCTCCGCCATACAAGAAGTGATGTGTGCATAATGATGTTGGATTTGCAGTAATTCTTTCTCAAGACTTTTTACATATTGAGTAGAAAGATACGCTGGATGCAAATCGGCAATTATCTTTTCAGGTTCCTTGTTGTACAATGTTTTAAAGCTCTCAATTACGTTTTGGAAAGCTTCGTATGCTTCTCTCGTTTCTAAATCTCCTATGTGCTGACTAATAAAAACGTTACTGCCAACTGTAAGTGCGATTGTATTTTTTAGATGAGCACCAACAGCGAGTATTGGTTTATCAGTTGAGTTGTTAATTTGAATAGGAAGCGGTGCATATCCACGCGCTCGCCGAATTACTAATTCACGTCCAATCATCACCCTTACAATAGAATCATCTATATGTCGTTTAATTGGGCGGTTGTGGACAAGGAAAACATCAGCTATGCCTTTTAACCTTTTTAATGTTTCTTGCTCATCTGTACAAATTGGTTCATCTGATAAGTTGCCGCTTGTTGCCACGACTGGAAATCCAAGCTCACGCATCATTATATGATGGAGTGGAGTGTATGGAAGCATGGTTCCCAAATAAGGATTGTTGGGAGCAACGGAGGAGGAGATTGATGATGGAGGATAGAGGATAGTTGATAGATGATTGAATTTGGATTTGCGTTTGAGAAGAACGATGGGTGATTCGGGAGAATTTAGTAATCTTTCTTCGAGGGTTGAGACATCGCAATCTTGCTTAATCATTTCGATTGATGGATACATCAAGGCGAACGGTTTTTCCTCACGATGCTTGTGTTCACGTAAGCGACGAACGGCATCATTGTTGCGTGCATCGACAATAAGATGAAACCCGCCAAGCCCTTTTACAGCAGCTACTTTCCCATCACGAATATATCGACTTGTTTCTTGAAGTGCTTGGTGTTTAGCCGTAATTACTTTGCCGTTTGAATCCCATAACTCTATATGTGGACCACATTTAGGGCAAGCATTGGGCTGGGCATGAAATCGTCTATCGATGGGATTTTCATATTCATGTTGACAATCATCGCACATTATAAATTGTTTCATCGTTGTATTCTGCCTATCGTACGGTAGCGATTCTATAATAGAGAAGCGAGGTCCACAATTGGTGCAATTCGTAAATGGATATAAATACCGTCGGTTGTTCAGGTCGAATATCTCCTTGAAACAATCAGGGCAGGTTGCAATGTCGGGAAGAACAAATGCACTTATCTCACCTTTATCATCACTGTGTCTTATCTCGAATGTCTTGAAACCGACAGGATCGAGGAATGAAAACTCTAAACTTTGGATGAATGAGCGGGGAGGTTTTTCTTTTTCGATTCGGAGTATAAAAGTATCGAGTGTTTCTTTTGTGCCTTCAGCTTCAATGA
>JACQYX010000321.1 GCA_016207985.1 Ignavibacteriales bacterium
GCAGCGGGGAGTACAACCCCAACCTTTTTATTTTCAATCATTCGGATACATCGATACACTCAAACAAAAACATCGTTTGTCTAAGGTATGTTCCATCATTCAGGGTGGAGCTGAGAGACAAGATTCCGTTTGGAATGGATTGAAAGAATTAGCTCCGATGAATGTTGACTTAGTCCTCATTCATGATGCTGTCCGTCCATTTATCACGCAGAATCTCATTCATTCAGTTCTTCTCGCTGCACTCGAATATGATGCTGCAATTGCAGCTCTCAGTCCGAGAGATACAGTGAAACATTCGCGAGAACAAAACTTTATCGAAGGAACATACGATAGGAAACTCGTATGGTTAGCTCAAACACCGCAGGCATTCCGGTTCTCATTGATCTATGATGCTTTTGAGAAAGCGTTCTCAGGTAATTATTATAGTACTGACGATGCCAGCTTAGTCGAGCGTCTCGGGAAAAAGGTTAGGATAGTCGAAGGTTTTAGTGAAAACATCAAAATCACGACACCTGATGATCTTGAGCTTGCCGAGTTGATCGTAAAACGCTTCGTGTTAAATAACACATAATCTGTTGTATCTTTTTAAAAATTCTGGTATCTTATTTATAGTGAACCATTAAAAAAGTAATATTATGTTGCCATTAGCTGTTATCATCGTTTTAAGTTATCTTGTCGGATCAATACCTACAAGTATCATCATCACCAAATTCGTACGTGGTGTCGACGTCCGTAATTTCGGAAGTGGAAATGCCGGCGGGACGAACGTTATCCGCCTCCTTGGCTGGAAAGTGGGGGTATTTGTAATTGCGCTCGATATATTCAAAGGGTATGTCGCAACGATGCTTGTTACCAAGCTCATGTACGGTCCGATACCGTTTACTAATGTTACTCCATTCGAGGATATAACGGTTATCAGAATTATTGCCGGAACTGCTGCAATCTTGGGACACATCTGGACTGCCTTTGGCGGCTTCCGAGGTGGAAAAGGGATTGCCACTGCCGGCGGAGTGTTGCTCGGTTTAGCAACAGTCGAAGTATTGGTTTCACTCGGTATATTCGCTCTCGTTTTCATTCTCTCCCGGTATGTTTCGCTTGGCTCGATCAGCGGTGCGGTTGCATTTCCGGCGACAATGTTCTTTCGTCATAACGTATGTAAAGTTGATCTTCAAGGTTACAACACGCTGATATTTTTCAGTATCGGTATTGCACTCTTATTACTCTATACTCACAGGATGAATATAAAGCGTCTGATTGAGGGAACTGAGAACCGCCTTACGCAACTTCGCATCTTTGACAAGTACAAAAAATCTTGAAATAATTCTATGCGCATCGCAGTTTTAGGAGCGGGAAGCTGGGGAACTACCTTAGCTGTCATGCTTCATTACAATGCGCATTCGGTTCGTTTGTGGTCATACGATCCTTCCCATGCAGAATCCGTTAAGCTCGCGCGTGAAAATAAGGATTTTTTACCAGGCATTCAGATTCCCTCCGATCTTGAGGTAACCAGCGATCTCATCCAAGCCGTTTACAAGGCTGAGCTTATTGTTACAGCCGTTCCGACTCAATACCTTCGTTCGGTAATCAGGAATTTAGTATCGAACAGGTTTGACGATGTTATTATCGTCAATGTTGCGAAAGGAATTGAAAACCAATCGCTGATGACGATTTCTGAAGTCCTGATCGATGTACTTTCTCATATCAAGCGGGAGAATATCGTAACGCTGTCGGGTCCAAGCTTTGCTGAGGAGGTAAGTCGACAAGTCCCAACGGCGGTCGTAGCTGCCTCGATTAACATCGCAGCGGCAAAACGTGTTCAACAGACATTTATGACACCGTACTTTCGCGTTTATTCAAGCGACGATATACGCGGTGTCGAGTTGGCCGGCTCGATAAAGAACGTAATTGCGGTAGGTGCCGGTATTGCCGATGGCGCCGGCTTCGGTGATAACACAAAAGCGGCTATCATGACAAGAGCTACAGCCGAGATTGCCCGGCTCGGTAAAGTAATGGGTGCAAAGCAGGAAACATTTGCCGGACTTTCGGGTATCGGTGATCTAATTGCTACTTGTATGAGTAAACACAGCCGTAACCGTCATGTCGGTGAGGAGATTGGCAGAGGTAGAAAACTCAGTGATATTCTTGCCGAGATGAAGATGGTTGCCGAGGGTGTCCCGACTACTCGTTCCGTCCACGACCTTGCCTTGAAGTATCACGTAGAGCTTCCCATTTGTAACGAAGTGTATCAAGTTCTTTTCGAATACAAAGATCCCATCATTGCTACTTCAGACCTGATGACAAGAGATGCGAAAGGGGAGATGTAGTAATACTTTCCTCTCTTTGGACTCCGCATCCTATCAGAGAAAGATATGAATGGAAATCGGAGTTCTTTTTTGTTGCAGTGCATCTTATCGAGCGCATAATTGCTATTTTGAAATTGGCTTCGTATCTTTTCACAAATGAAATTGAGCGACGTACATAAGAAAGACATGACGGATCCCGTCATGTTTGTGAAAGGCATCGGACCGAAGCGTGCGAGTGTACTTGCCGAGCAAGGTATTCGAACTGTGAGAGATTTACTTTATTACTTTCCTTATGATTATTTAGACCTGAGTA
>JACQYX010000308.1 GCA_016207985.1 Ignavibacteriales bacterium
GGAAATTTACTAAAACTTTTCAGCAGAGAAAGAATGACGATATCAATGCTCTATTGTTGCGTTGGCAAACGAAAGCAAATCCTTGGGAGAGAGCCGTCGAATCGGATTGGTTCTATGAAGTAAGTACAGGACGGTCGTCCAAATTAGAGCGTTTGTTCCAACGTGTTCCTAAAGGTAATGGTAATTACATATATCTCGGTGACTTGAATAATAATCACATAATCGATCAACAAGATTTCCAGTTGAGTCGGTTTGATGGAGAGTACATTGCTGTAACCCTGCCCACCGATGAACTTATACCTGTAATCGATGTTAAAGCAAGTACAAGAGTTCGTTTAAATCCCGGACGTCTTATTTCACAAAATGGATGGTTTGGAAAAGGACTCTCGACGCTATCATCAGAAACATACCTCAGAGTTGAGGAGAAAAGTCGTGAAACCGACAAGAAGAAGATATATTTCTTACAGTTCGGCTATTTTTTAAAAGACGCCACAACAATTATTGGAAGCAACTTGATAATTCAGGATTTATATTTTTTAGAAAACAATCCCTCATTCAATTTACGATACCGTTACACACAGCGGCTAGGATTAACAGAATATGCGCAATCCATCGAGAGGACTTACATGCATGAAAATTCTCTCCGTGTGCGTTGGGAACTCGTTAAGGAGATTTCAAATCAAAGTGAATACATTCAAAAAGTGGACATTTTAACTGCAAGTCAGGATAACCAGAGGTCGCGAGAAATATCCTCTCAGGCAATTTCTTCAGACTGGTCATACAGGCCTATGCAAGAATTTGAGCTTGGTTTTAAATTTCAATTTGGAAATGCAGCAAATTTTGATACCTCTCGAGCTGACATCAACGATCAATCCATTCGGTTCGTATATGCCCTTATTGAACAAGGGCAAGTGAGGGTAGAATTTATTCGTGAAGAAGTGTTGATGCAACGGATAGGTAATATTGTACCCTTTGAGCTAACGAATGGACGTCTCTCAGGTAAGAGTTGGATATGGAACGTAAATTTTGATTACCGTATTTTTACGTATATCCAGATGAGTTTAAATTACGAAGGACGGAGTGAAGGGGGACGAGAAGCAGTACATATCGGAAAAGCAGAAGTTAGAGCATTCTTTTAAAGATTCACTCGTAGGATAAAAAAAATCCTTTTCAAAAAATTTTATTTCTCAGTTCTGTTTCACAAGGTTTCACGTTCAGAAATATCTCGAAGAAATGATGGCACGATATTTTTTAAAAATTTTTTTAAAATATTTTTTCATCGCAGTCATTTTTTCCTTGCTTTTCTGGCTCTTTCTTTTTATAATATTCCGAATTAGTTTTTCCTGCGATACTTCAGTTCAGTTAGCTCTTCCATAGCTCATCAGCAAACAGATGTTTTAAAAATAATTTTTGGTGATGCGTTCGAAATAATTTTAGTGGGAAAAAATTTATATAACGCAAACTATCAATCTATTAAATTGAGGAATAGTATTTTATTTTGAGAATGATTTATGCTTGATGATGTAGAGACACTCGAGATATCGAATATCACTACGACGTTGAAGAAAAAATTAAGAAGTGAATCCGAAACGGTAAAGCAAATCCAGGATGATGAAAATTCTCTCTCTTCTGCGATTTATTGCACTTCGTTCGACTCGCGCATTGGGCGGATTTATATTGCTTCTACCGAAAAAGGTGTTTGCAAAGTCAGTTTACCTCATGAGAATCGTAAAGATTTTGTTGGATGGCTGAAGAAGCATTTCGACCTTGAGATGGTTTCCGACAACAGATTGAAGAATAAAGATGTTATCGATCAATTCACTCGTTATTTCAACGGGCGCTTAGCACAATTTCATTGTTCGCTCGATTTGATCGGGACCCCTTTTCAAATTCGAGTCTGGAAAGAATTAGCTAAGATACCATACGGTTCTACAATCACTTATAAACACCTCGCAAAGCGGGTGCACGCCCCTAAAGCATTTCAGGCTGTCGGTCGGGCAAATGGTGCCAATCCTCTTCCGATCATAATTCCATGCCATAGGGTAATCGGCTCAGATGGATCCCTGGTTGGCTATGCATACGGTGTTAAAACCAAAGAGTTTTTACTTCGGTTAGAAGGTGTTCTGATGCTCTGAACGATTTCATGGTTCATGGTTGAGATAATTGAGATTAAGTTTAAATAGAGAAATCCCAAGGTAAACACATTCACTAATCCTTTTTTGGAGGTTGTCTGGAATTTTTCTAATTTTCATTTCAGAAAAAATTCACTCAGATGTTAAATGACTTTTCTTAATAAGGTAAATTCTCGACAGCTCGAGGCAATCAAAGCTGTTCAAGGACCGGTGATCATTGTAGCAGGTCCAGGGAGCGGCAAAACTCGCGTGTTGACCTACCGCATTGCTTATCTTATATCGATCGGCGTTCCAGCATATCAATTGTTGGCTTTGACATTTACCAATAAAGCTGCTAATGAGATGAAAGAACGTATCACTCAACAGGTTGGTGAAAAAAGCAAGCAACTTTGGATGGGTACGTTCCATTCCATATTTGCCCGATTGTTACGGATCGAAGCTGATCGGTTAGGTTTTGGAAAGAACTTTTCGATTTACGATACACAGGACCGTTTACGACTTATCCAATCGATTATGAATGATTTGCATATACCTTCACAACAATATAATCCACAAGCTGTGATGTATCGGATAAGTCGTGCTAAGAATCAGGTGATACTTCCGGAAGAGTATGCATCGCAATCGCTCGATTTATTCGAAGAGAAAACGGCAAAGATTTATGCTGAATACGTGAGGCGTCTCAAGCTCAACAACGCAATGGATTTTGACGATTTACTCATCAAACCAATCGAGCTATTCAATCACCATAAAAAGATTCTCGAATCATATCAAGAGAGATTTCGTTTTATTCTTATTGATGAATACCAGGATACAAACCGGGCGCAATATGTTTTACTAAAATTGCTTGCGGAAAAATATAAAAATATTTGTGTCGTAGGTGATGATGCCCAGAGTATTTACGGATTCCGAGGTGCCGATATCAGGAATATCTTGGAATTTACACGAGATTATCCTGAAGCTAAAATTATTCATCTTGAACAGAATTATCGGTCGACACGTGCCATCCTATCGGCTGCCGATCAAGTTATTAAAAAGAATGTGAATCAAATCCCGAAGAATCTCTGGACAGAAAATCTCGATGGAGAACCGATCACAATCCTCGAATGTGTCGACGATAAAAGCGAGGGAGAAGCAATCGTTCGTAACATCTTTCGTGAAGTAGAGCGGTTGAAAATTCAATTTAAAGATATCGCTATCATGTATCGGACGAATGCACAATCTCGGACCCTTGAAGATGTGCTGCGTAAAAATACTATTCCCTATGCAATCATCGGTGGAATTGAGTTTTATCAGCGGAAGGAAGTTAAAGATGTACTTGCATATTTTCGGCTGCTCGTTAATCCTCAAGATGATGAAAGCTTTCTTCGGATTGTGAATTACCCAAATCGAGGTATCGGGGAGGTGGCTGTTCGCCATTTACGTAATTTTGCATCGACAAATTCTCAATCATTGTCTGTCGCTATAAGTAGTGCTGATCAAATAAACGGTCCGGCAAAAAAAGCGAAGACAGGTATGATAAACTTATCTTCCATGTTCGAGAAATATCGGAAGTTAAAAAATGAATTAAGCATGTCAGAACTATCAAGAGCACTCGTGGATGAGCTGGGAATTCTGAATTTGTTCAAAGAGGAAGGGACTCCCGAAGCGATGGCTCGGCGGGAGAATGTTCATGAATTATTATCAGCCATATCGGAATTTGCCGCGGAGCAACCTAATGCTACCCTGGAAAGCTTTCTGCAAGAAGTTTCGCTTGTTGCGGATGTTGATGAATGGGATAATGAATTCAATGCCGTCACATTAATGACATTGCATAGTGCGAAAGGGTTGGAATTCCCGATCGTTTTTATTACCGGATTGGAGGAAGGACTTCTGCCTTACTATAATTCTTCACTAGATACAGTAGAACTTGAAGAAGAACGCAGGTTATTTTACGTTGGAATAACACGAACAATGAATAAATTGTTTCTTAGCTGGGAAGATATTATACATAACCGGTGAAGGGGATGCGTGCAAAATTATAGTCGAATTCGATGCTGTTGGAAGGAAAAATTTGATGTTGAAATATGCCCACTTAAAAATCTTGTGAAATTCACGATAATAAAATTTTTTTCGCAATCTGTTTTTAAAATCTGGTATTACGCTAAGGGATTATATGCTAAAGCCAACGATGAAAATATTTTCTTTCTGGCTGCGGGAATAGCATTTAACGGTATTCTCTGTTTAATTCCATTATTGTTACTCATGACTTCGATAGTGGGAATAATCCTTCATTCTTCTGCCTTATCCCTTCAGAAAGTCGATGAAATATTGAATGCAGCGTTTCCACCTCAGCCCTACGCTCAGGAAATAAAATCATCGCTTATGGGAATAATCGATGATATCGTTCGTTATCGTTCAACCTTTGGCATCTACGGTGTGGGGATATTGATTTGGGCGTCAGCATCGATGTTTAGCTCTATTAGGTTTGTTCTAAATTTTATTTACAAATTTAAGTCGAAGAAACTTTTGGTCGTGACTATAATTGAAAATATTATTTTGGTAATAATTCTGGGAATGTTGTTTGTAATCGCGAACTTCTTCTCTTGGATATTATTGCCGATCAATTCTCTATTAAAAACGATCCCTGAATTGAGTCAATTTGATATTTCCGGTTTTGTAAAGTCAATGTCATACATCGCCTCTTTCCTTCCGGCTTTCATCATGTTCTATATAATTAACCGCTACATTCCAGAGCGTGGAATCTCGAATAGGATCGCTTTGGTTGCTGCAAGCACAACGACGATATTATGGTGGATCGCCGGCAAAGGATTCGCATTGTATTTGACTGCATTTCATCCTTACAGTAAGTTGTACGGGACGTATACATTTATCCTGGTTTTTTTAATATGGATATATTATTCTTCGGTTGTTTTCGTTGTCGGTGCTATGGTTGCACAATTATATCGGGAGAAGAACACAATGTAGTTCTTCATTTCTTATTACTCACTTTTCTTAATTATTATTTTTTACGATTTAATAAATTCTCCATTAGTTAAAATCAATCAACGATCAGACAGATAATCCCAATATGGAGTGAAAAAAAAGCTTGATTAATTCTCTTAGTGAAAATTAAATTGTAATTAGATACCCATCTCCACGAGGTTAGGAGTGTTTTTATCCTATTTAAATGTCTACCCCAGAATGGAATGAATTAAGTGGTCGTGAGGTTAGCCATCTATCCTCACAATTTCTCTGTAATTCATTTTGTCGCTACATATTACTGCCTAGATTTTATCGAATCGTGGGCATCTAAACTTCATCAATAAAATCCTTGAGGGGATTCCTCAAAAAATCCGTGATACTGCAATCACTATTAAGATACTACCATTCCAGATTTCTGGAAATGATCCTTTTAAATTATTAATCGTAACACCTGATCCTTCGAACAGAGACATCGCATCGATTGCCCGGGCATTTCCATATCCGAAGTATGAAATTTGTTACATGACGATAGCGAATTACGATGCTCTCATACGGGAATTACTGGCTGAAGGGCAGAGCAGGCCCTCAGGGTTGATGACTCAAATAGTCGATGAGGATCAAGATGTACAATTGGATGAGCTTGATGAAGAGATACGTAAAGGTCATCTTAACGAATTGGTGGATAATATTTTTTCTGATGCGGTTCGGTTGAATGCTTCAGATATACACATCATCCCGCGAGCAGCGAGAAAAACCGAGATCCATTTCCGCCTCGATGGATACTTAACTCTTTGGCGAACGATAGATGATTTACGTGCAGACGCTGTTGCAGCAGTTGTAAAGGATATCGCGAAAGGGACGGATCGCTTCGAGCGCAATATGGCACAGGATGGTTTCATCCAGATACAAGTTGAAAATAAAATTGTCAGATTCCGCGTTTCTATTATTCCGCTCATTGGAAAGGAATTGAAAGTAAAATTGGAATCCATTGTTCTGCGTGTTCTCCGAGATCCAGAGTCAAGCATTACTATCGATAACATCGGATTTCAGCCGCAAGCATTGGAACTCTTTAAAAAAGCGATCGAGAAACCATATGGTATTGTTATCTTAACCGGTCCGACCGGTAGCGGTAAAAGTACTACACTCCTTGCGGCACTGCGTGCTGTAATGAATCCTGCATATAATATCATTACCGTCGAAGATCCTGTTGAATATTTTATCGATGGTGCAAGGCAAGTCAAACTCAATCCGAAGTTGGGATTTGATGAAGCTCTCAGGGCGATTCTGAGACATGATCCTGATATAGTTATGGTTGGTGAGATTCGCGATAAACAAACTGCCGATTTAGCTGTGAAGCTTGCGAACACAGGTCATCTTACATTTTCAACTTTACATACCAATGATGCACCAAGTGTAATCGCCCGTCTATACAAAATGGGAATTGAGCCGTTCCTTCTTGCCTACTCTATCAATATCATCGTTGCTCAGCGGTTGTTGAGGAAACTTTGTGAAAGATGTAAAACTATCGATACCGAGGTTCTGCCAATAACATTCGAAAAACTCGGTTTGACCGAAGAAGAAATCAGAGATATAAAAGTTTATCGTCCGGTTGGATGCTTACATTGCCTCAAAGGTTATAAAGGACGTACTGCGATTCACGAAGTTCTCTATTTTACAAAAGAGGTTCGACAATTGATTATGGAATCTGGATCATCCATAAACGAGGAAGCTCTCAGACAGCTTGCGATCAAGCAAGGTATGAAGACTCTCCACGATTCCGGAATCGAATTGTTGAAAAAAGGCATCACAACGATCGACGAAGTCGCAAGCACAACTATGAACGATTAGAGATTGCATATTATTAGAAGATTCTGTACGTTGTAGCGTAAAAAGATTTTCTAATAAAATTATGAGGACGACTATGGAAGGATATGTTGTTGTTGCGACCTTTTTAAACGAGATCGATGCAGAACTGGCTCAAGCGACCCTTGCAGCAGCCGGGATTGAGTCATTTTTGCAATATGAGGATACAGGTCATATGATGCCGGTACTTCAGCAGAGTGAGGGAGTGAAAATACTCGTGAATCCCAAAGACCTTAAAGAGGCAAAAATCATTTTATCCACTCCAATCTCAGAAAAAAACATGGAGTAATTTTTAAATCCCACCAAAGGCAGTCTTGTTTGTCCAAGGCGGACGAAGATTGAATACTCTTGACCTTGGGACTTTGCAAATTCATCCCAATACTCCGCTGTTTGCACGTAAGCAGTTCATTTATGTTCTACATATATATTTCAAACAAAATTTTACTTGATTCTCATCAAGACTTTCCCTAAGTTTTCTAAACATACTCACATATTAAAGTGAAGGTAGATGTTTAGACAATTGTTCAAGACGAAAAATCTGGATGTTATTCTTCGACAATCCGAAGAACCTGAGCGTCAGCTAAAACGTGCTCTCGGTCCCGTTGATCTCATCGCATTGGGGATCGGGGCAATAATCGGTTCCGGGATTTTTGCAACAGTTGGGACTGCGGTCGCAGGTGATGCAATGCGTCCCGGTGCTGGTCCAGCTATTATTCTTTCCTTTTTTCTAACCGCTGTTGCTTGTGCTTTCTGTGGATTGTGTTATGCAGAGTTCGCATCATCCGTTCCGATCTCAGGGAGTGCTTACACCTATTCATATGCAACACTCGGTGAGCTGGTCGCCTGGATAATTGGATGGGACCTGATTATCGAATACGCTGTTGGTAATGTAGCAGTAGCAATAGCATGGGCGGCTTACTTTCATCAACTGTGTGCCGGAATCGGTATCGATATCCCGGCATGGCTCGCGGTAGATTATCGTTCAGCAGTGCAAGCTGGTACCGCGGTTGCACATGCTGGTGGACAAGTCGATCCTTCGATTGCACTTTTCTATCAAGCATGGGTTACTCATCCGACCATCGCAGGCATTCCGATCATATTTAATTTTCTTGCTGCAGGAATCGTTATGCTGATAACATGGTTGCTGGTGATCGGTGTGAAGGAATCGGCGAGGGCAAACAACGTGATGGTAGCGATTAAATTGATTATTCTTTTCTTTTTCATATACTCAGGAGTTAAATACGTCAAACCGGAAAACTGGTCACCGTTCATGCCGAATGGTTTCTCAGGAGTCTGGGTTGGTGCAAGTTTGATTTTCTTTGCTTACATAGGATTCGATGCAATCTCAACCGCTGCCGAGGAATGTAAACGACCCGGACGTGACATGCCAATCGGTATTATCGGCTCGTTGGTAATTTGTACATTGATATACATAGTCGTTGCTGGAATACTAACAGGCATGGTACCGTGGGATAAGCTCGGTGTTGCCGATCCGCTTGCCGCCGCCTTCGCTTACGTTGGTGCCGATGTTTCGGCGGGTATCGTTGCATTGGGCGCCGTTGTTGCCATGACTGCGGTTCTTCTCGTATTCCAATACGGTCAGCCGCGTATTTTCTTCTCCATGTCGCGCGATGGATTGCTGCCAAAATATTTTGCCCGAGTTCATCCGAAATTTCGAACACCTCATATAACAACCATCTGGACTGGAATCGTTGTTGCGGTTATATCTGCCGTTGCCAACATTAACGAAATTGTTGAGCTTACAAATATCGGAACTCTCTTCGCTTTTGTTCTTGTTTGTATAGGTGTCATCATCCTTCGTTACAAAGATCCAGATCGACCTCGGGCGTTCCGAACTCCATTAGTTCCATATATTCCACTGCTTGGGATCGGTTCTTGTATCTACTTAATGTTAGGGCTGCCATGGGTCACTTGGTGGAGATTTTTAATCTGGCTCATCGTTGGAATGCTTGTCTATTTCTTCTACGGTTACCGAAATAGTGAACTAAGACGTCAGCAGCAGGTTAGTGGATGAATATAACTCTTACAAGATTCACATTAGATGAATCCTTTACCAAAGGGATGCATCGAATAAGAAAATTCTAAATATTCAGATGAAAAAACACTCAGAGCATTTCTTGAATATCGTCACTAAATGAAAGGAGATAAAAAATGATAAATAAATCGATGCAAGATGCGATCAATTCCCAAATTAATGAAGAGCTATATTCTTCTTATCTTTATCTTGCTATGGCGGCACATTTCGATGCGATTAATCTTTCTGGTTTTGCACATTGGATGAAAGTGCAATCCGATGAAGAACGCTCTCATGCGATGAAATTTTATAACTATATCTACGATCGCGGAGGCAGGGTCTCTCTAAAAACAATTCCCCAACCACCGGCAAAATTTAAATCACCTCTTGATGTTTTTAAACAGGTGCTTGAGCATGAACAAAAGATTACAAAACTCATAAACAAACTATATGAGCTTGCAATCAAAGAAAAAGATTATCCAACAGAGATGATGCTTCATTGGTTTATCAACGAGCAGGTTGAAGAAGAGAAGAA
>JACQYX010000010.1 GCA_016207985.1 Ignavibacteriales bacterium
CATAGACTGTTTTCGTCCACTTATAAGATGTATCGTAGCTTGTTGTATAGGTCCATCTATTTCCTACAGCGAGTGGGAAATAATCATAATTTAAATTATTCTGGTCTTGGGCGCTTGTAAATATGTTTGATATAAAAATATCAATGATGATTATGATAACCTTGATACATTTGTTGTGCGTTTTCCTCCAATAAATTTTTATTTTAAAGATCATTTAATCCATACTGTTTTAATATTAACAAACTCTCGTATTCCAAATACGCTCAGCTCACGTCCATACCCGGAGTTCTTAATACCACCAAAAGGTAGTCGTGGATCCGAAGCGACCATCCCATTGATGAAGACTGAACCTGATTCTATTTCTTCTATAAAGCGCTGCTTTTCGGCTTCATTTTTCGTCCATGCACTTGCACCTAAGCCAAACGTGGTATCGTTCGCAAGTTGGATCGCTTCAGCTACATTTCTGACTTTGAACAACGATGCGACAGGTCCGAATAATTCTTGTGAATATGCCGGTGAATTCTTTAGGATGTCTGAAAGGATGGTCGGCTGATAATAATTGCCCGGTTTATCTATGCGTTTTCCACCGCAGAGAATTCGAGCACCCATTTTAACCGATGTCTGAACTTGATGTTCAAGTTCTTCAAGTATCGCTTGTGTTGCCAATGGACCGACATCGCAATCGTCAAGCATCGGGTCGGCGACTTTTAAGCTTTGCATCCCTTGTACAAAAAACTCAGCAAATCCTTTAAATATCTTTTCATGAACAATGAATCGTTTTGCTGCGATGCACGATTGCCCGTTGTTGATCGTCCGGGCTTTAACAGCTACATCTGCTGCTTCTTCAATGTTTGCGCTCGGCATAACGATAAATGGATCGCTGCCGCCAAGCTCGAGTACTGTTTTTTTTATCACTTTTCCTGCAATGCTTGCGACCATCTTTCCGGCTGGCTCACTTCCTGTTAAAGTCGCTGCTTTCACACGATCATCCTCGAGGATACGTTGAACCCGTTCAGAGCCGATCAGTAATGTTTGGAAAACTCCATCGGCAAAACCGGCTCGATGGAAAATTTCTTCGATGGCAAGTGCACATTGTGGAACATTGGATGCATGTTTAAGTAGACAAACATTTCCCGCCATTAGGGCTGGGGCTGCAAAACGAAATACCTGCCAGAATGGGAAATTCCACGGCATCACAGCAAGTATCGGTCCGAGTGGTTGATAGTGGATGTAACTTTTTGATGCTTTTGTTTGGACAATCTCGTCGGCAAGAAAGCGTTCGGCATTATCGGCATAGTATCGACAGACCCATGCACATTTCGCAGCCTCTTCAGCAGCAGCCCAAAGTGGTTTTCCCATCTCGTTTGTCATGATCCGACCCAATTGAGTCTTCTCTTGTTCAAGAATATCCGCCACTTTGTGCATCTTCTCGGCTCTTTCTTGAAATGCTGTCTTCCTGTACGATTTAAATGTAGATGAAGCAAGCTCCAACTTTTTTTCGACTTCACCAATGGAAAGTTGTTCAAAGGTTTTGAGCGTTTCACCGGTCGCGGGATTGATGGATGCTATTGGCATATTTTCAGTTTGATGAAAGTACGAATTGATTTCCTTCAGAGTCAATAAACTGCGCGTAAGTCCCCCATGGTGCTTTTGTAGGAGTAACATTAAATTCAACACCCCTCTTCAGCAACTCTTGATAAGTAATATTCACATCATCGCATGTTAGTGTTAGGTTCATGATTGTACCTATACGGTTTTCTTGTCCGGGCGGAGTGAATAAAACAACCTTCGTTTGAGAGTTACCTATCTCCAATTCAATCCACCGCGAGTCATCACTGAATTTATGATCGGTTAACAGTTTGAATCCTAACTTCTCAGTATAAAACTTCAGTGCCCGATCATAATTCTGCACGGGAATACTGACGAACTTCACATGACTAATCATTCTACTTCCCCGGTTTGTTTAAGAACTCTTTATAATCCACTTTTTCGAGTTCTTTTATGTTACGTTCAACTTTCTTCTTTAATGATTTTTTAAAATCTTTAAGCTTTGATGCTACCTTCCCATCACAATGCGCTACGATTTGTGCAGCGAGGATTCCTGCATTTTGTGCACCGTTGAGTGCAACAGTAGCGACGGGTACACCAGACGGCATTTGAAGAATCGAGAGAATCGAGTCCCATCCATCGAGAGAGTTGCTCGAGCGTATTGGCACACCAATCACTGGAAGAGTTGTCATTGAAGCAATAACACCCGGCAAATGTGCCGCACCAGCTTCTGCCATGATCGGCAAATCGGATTTGCTTCCCATAACAATTCCAACGAGTGGTTTTTTCATATTAACTCCTTCAATAATTTCATGGTCAAAGTGTAGTTTTAAATCCTGTGTTTTCTTCCGGCTGCGTTGCTTCTTGATCACCAATTTTAATCTTAATATCAGCCGCAACTTCTTTTATTTTCTTGAAGACCTCGTAAGGATTCTGGACTGCTACAAATCGATCGAAGACACGACTCCCTTTGCTTGTTGTGGTACCGGAAAAAGCACGAATAGATCCCACACCCAACATATTTTCGATTGGATTCACGTTCACTTCAAGATCAACAATATTATCGTAGTCAACTGCTTTAAAGTCGGTACCCCAGAAACCGCTCCGCATCATCAGTCGTTTGTTGATAATTGCGTAGTACGTATTACCATGAACGAGCCAGAGTCGGATTATATTTAGGATACTGCCGTAAAATGGGAATGCATGTATAGCGAAGAAAGGAATCGCAAACCACAACATATCGCTTGTCATATTCATGATGAAAAGGAAATCGAACACACCCCAGAGTAATCCGAAAATGAGAAAGGGCAAGCCCGACATGATAAACGGCAGGAACGCCGGCTTGCCTGTCCAATAAATATATTCGTCGCTATCTTTCACAGTTTCGAATCGCTGAGGAAGATAAATTGTGTTTGTGTCCTGCTGCATCATTGCCTCAATCGATAAATGAAAAAATGATTACAATCTTTCCAATCTTATACGTGCCAATTTAGCAAGAATGTGGGAAAGTATCAACCCTTATCCTAATTCTATTTCGGTACAGGGAACTTTGTTTTTTATTTGAAGGGCTGACCTTAGCATCTCTCATTAAAAATCCCTATCTTTTCAATGTATTTTATCGAATCTGGAAACATATGAGGAAACGACCATGAGATACGTCTATATACTTTTCCTATTTATAGTATATTTTATTAATTCTGCATTTCCACAAATTCTCGCTGATCGTAACGCTCTTCTGAGCGGTACAGCGGATGAGCAGAAAAAAATAGTTGAAGCATTGGGATATCCATCACCGAAGAGTGTGCTCGATCTTGCAAGTTCGCTCAAACTTACTGATGGGCAGCGAAGCTCACTTAATGATATCTACAACGAGACCGTGATGAGGGCAAAAGAACTGGGGAAACAAATTGTTAAAATTGAGGAAGAGCTATTCGGTGCGCTGCAGGCAGGATTGGTAAGTGAGAA
>JACQYX010000309.1:0-1309 GCA_016207985.1 Ignavibacteriales bacterium
TACATTACCGATAGGATATATTCCCGGTAGGTTGCTCATTCGATTCAATAAAATAATGCTAAGTTATACTGTTATACCGAACGTAACACTTCTACCAAAGGAAGATGGTTTTGCATATTTAAACACATGGGGTGCAATATCAATCGATGGTCAAACCTTCGAGTTCCCAATCTATAATTATTTCAAAGTTGCTAAATCTTATACTATTACCGTGGGTGAAGAAGCCACGGATATAACGTACAGAAAATTGGAAATGGCTTACCAAAAAGTACTTGTACCAGAACCCACACTTCGAGTAACAAACACATATCCATCACCAAACGATACAATGGTGTATCCAAGTACAAACTATTATATCTATTTTAATTCACCAATTGATTCAAATTCAGTATCGAACAATATAAACTTCAGTCCAAACGTAAATGGTAAATGGAAAACAGATTCTTATGATCGTAGATATATATTTTTTTCCCCAGAGGTTGGTTTTAAAGCTAATACATGGTATGAAATAACATTGTCAACGGGTATTAAAGATACATCCAACAATTACCTCCCTTCACAAACGACTCTCAGATTCAAAACAATTCCATTTAAAGTTACATATACTTATCCACAGAATGGACAACAAACTGTGTACACTGGGGAGAATATTTCTGTTATTTTCTCTGGATACATTGATACATCAACTGTTAGCAATGCATTTAGTATTACGCCATTCGTAAATGGGACATTCAACTTTCACGAAACATATTTCTGGTTTAGTAAATATCAAAATTTCCTACCAAATACAACATATACTGTGACTATTAAATCATCCATCCGATCGATGTTAGGTGATACACTCGCTGCACCATATGTATTCTCGTTTAAAACAGCGAGTGCAGGAAACTAATTTGAGAACTACGTACTCCACGAATCGATTTGAAAGAAGGTGAGTGTTTGAATTCGTCATCTGAAAGCAAACTGGTTGATAAGGTAAAAGTGAAAAGTATACGCACCCGACTAAAAGAATATTTCAAACGTAACGGCTGTATGCGTAAGCCTAATAATCAACGGCGTTTATCGGAGGGGCAAGATTACAAAAAAGGATATGAGGTCAGAATAGGACTTAATAATCTGGAGGAGGTTAGGGAAATCAGGTCGCTTCTTGAACGAAAAAAATTTAAACCTGGAAAAACGTATCACAATGGAAATAAAATAATTCAACCGATTTATGGCAAAGATAGTGTGAAGCGCTTTCGCAAACTAATTTCATGTTGATATTTTCCAACTTTCCTGCTAAATTCTTGACACTGATATCTCACAAGTA
>JACQYX010000309.1:1321-8778 GCA_016207985.1 Ignavibacteriales bacterium
GTATCAAATTCAGGATACAACTCTTAACACATTAAACGGAGAAACATTATGTCTTATACATATGAACAGTTAAGCAAGATGACGGTTGTGCAGCTACGCCAGATTGCCGACGGTATTGATCACGAAGCTACCAAAGGGCACAGCACGATGCACAAAGAAAAATTACTGCCTGCGCTCTGCCAGGCTCTCGGCATAGAGGCACATGCTCATCATGAGGCGATGGGGATTGATAAAACAAAAATCAAAATGGAAATACGCGCATTGAAGAAAGAAAGAGATACTGCATTGCAAAATAAAGATTCACAAAAATTACACGAGGTACGGGATAAAATACACAAATTAAAACGGGAGCTCAGGAAACATATTGTCTAATAAGAATATATCATTGTTGTTTTATAAAAGATACCGGCATTTTCAAAGCGCTATTCTTTCATCTTTATTCCACCGAAGTCGGAAGAGAAATCTTTATTTCGGTAAAATTTCTCAATCGCCCATCCAATAAAGCGGGACGGCATACGTCGAGATGATAGGTAGTGTCTTTTATCATTTGCACCCCAAGTAAGCAAAAGCAAAAATGTTAATAATAATATCTATTAAATAAAGTCACGAGAGTATAATGCGATTGGTTCTATTTCTAAGTTGCATCGTTTCATTTTTTCGATATTCATATTCACAAGATACCTTACATTTAGAACACCAAAAAGGATTGGTTTTATCTTTTAATGGGAGTACTATATCGAATGCAGGTTTTAAATATCGATTAACAAACAAAACAGCCATTACATCTTTCATCGAATTCAATTCTTCAAAGACCAAAACAAACTCTTCAAACGATTGGCTAAACGATTTAAACGCAACAACATATTATTATGGCTTGGGTATATTTGCCCAATTTTCATTATACCAAACAGAACCAATTCAATTCTACACAACTATAAAAACTTGGTCAAACCAATATTATGCTTCAGCAGGTGTCGGAGTAGAGTGTTGGATTTTAAAGAACATTTCATTAGCAGGTCAGCATCTTTTTACAGGTTCCTACACTTCAAGTAAAACAGAAGAACTTTATAAAAGTAAAACCCACAGTTATACAAATCTCAATAGTAGAGAATCGACTTTAATATTATGTTTTTATTTTTAACTTCATAACCCAATAATTAAGGAGTTGATTAATTGAAAGAATGATTAGCAACCAATTAAAAGATAAGTTCAAAATTAAATACGAATACACATTTGACATAATTAATGCACCAATCGGTTTTAATAAAAGCAATAGCTCAGCATCCAAATCAGCTCCACCATTCAACTGTGTACTTCTTTTTGTTCAATCCGCGAAAGAATTACAAAAACAGACGCCAAAAGCTTTCCGTAATCTAAAAGAAGATGGAATATTTTGGATATCTTATCCCAAATCATCATCCGAGATTAATATCGATCTTAATCGGGATGAATGCTGGAACATAATGAAGAAATTTGGACATCGTGCAGTATCTCAAATATCGATCGACGAAACTTGGTCGGCAATGCGTTTCAAACCAATAGAAAAAGTAAGAAGCAAAAAAATAGAGATACCGTATATTGATACTGAAAAATGTATCGTGCGAGTTCCAAGCGACTTGGAAATTGCTTTCAAGAAAAACAAAAAAGCTGAAGAGTTTTTTAAATCCCTTTCCTATACGCATCGGAAAGAATATGTCGTTTGGATAGAATCAGCAAAGAAGGAAGAAACAAGGTCAGCCCGCGTTACAAAAACCATTGATCTGTTGACGAAAGGTATTAAGGATCGATGAAGAAACCCGCTGTGCCACGTCGATGGCTTTATCTAATTGCCGGTACAGTTTGGTTAGTAGCGGGATTTTTTCTTATGGAACGAGCCTATGAATGGCTGAATGACTTCAATACAAGGCAATTGATACTAATACTGTCACTCGGTTTCATACTTGCACTGATTTTTTATTTTTCGGGATTTGTTAAAGTTGCACAAAAAAATGTCAATCGCATTAATTCGCTTCCCGATAGCGTTTGTATATTCGCTTTCACAGCGTGGAAAGGATATTTAATTATCGCCATAATGATAACGACGGGAATCATTTTACGGAATTCTCCCTTCCCAAAACATTACCTCGCTGTGTTTTATATTGCTATGGGTGGTCCTCTCCTCATTGGGAGTTATTTGTTCTACAAAAAATTCATCAATAAAATTTTCGATAAAAGGTGAATAAAACCTATGCAAGATCAACAATGGATTAATGAGTTCCCTGGTGCGATAATCGTCTGCGATACGGAAGGAATTATACTCAGCATGAACGACAAAGCAATCAAAACTTTTGAAAGCGACGGCGGTGAAAATTTAATCGGAACGAATGTGCTCGATTGCCATCCTGAGCCATCAAAGACAACTTTCAAGGAATTGCTTCGCACACAGAAGAAAAATATTTACACTATCGAAAAGAATGGTGTGAAGAAATTGATCTACCAAGCACCATGGTATAGAAATGGAGAATATGCCGGATTTGTAGAGCTGTCTTTAGAAATCCCCTTCGAGATGCCACACTTTGTTCGGAGATAAAATGAAAAGAGAAGGATTGTTTTAAAATCTAATTCTTATCGAGGCAGTGGCTTTCGGTTCAATCCTTCCATCCAGTGTTAATTCCGTACTTACGTCAAAATCGCACAGATGTGCACCTGCATAAGCATCAACCAGATTCAATACATATAGCGCTCCGAGGAACCATGCAAATTTATCTCGCTCATCTCGGTAAAAATCTCGTAAGCGGAGATATTGATCGCTCTGATTTTGTTGATACCGTGATCGAAAGTCTTTATACTTGTTGTTGAGCTGAATCCATTCGTAAATCCAATATCCGCAAACACCCCAAATAAGTGGCGCTTTCCAATAATTCTTGGTATATATTTGTCCAGCCCCTGGCAATAATGCCGAAAGACCGAGTGCCAGCATCGGTGATTTAGTTGGTTTAAAATTTGACGATGGCAGCGATTTAGGAGAGTTTTCCAAAACGGAAAACTTAGTTGTATCGGAGGTAATTCTTATTGAATCTGTCTGTGAGTAAGCAAGTACCGATAGAAAGATTAAAAAACCAAAAACAAAACTTGAATAACAAGCCCTTCTTACAAACACATTAATCACTACTCACCAATTAACTATTTACGATAGCGATTGCTTCGATCTCAACTTTAACATCACGTGGAAGGCGCGCGACCTCAACAGTAGAGCGGGCAGGCGGTTCCGTCTTAAAGAATTCGGCGTACACTTCGTTCATACCGGCAAACTCGTTTATATCTTTTAAAAATACAGTCGTTTTAATTACATGCTGTGGTGTACATCCAGCTTTTTCAAGGATTGCCTGTAGATTTTTTAGAACGAGCTTCGTTTGAATTTTGATGTCCCCTTGCACTACTTGTCCGCTGTGTGAATCGATGGGAATCTGACCGGCGATAAATAAAAAAGTCCCACTTGCAAGGATTGCTTGATTGTATGGACCGATGGGTGCAGGGGCTTCTTTAGTAAGAACAATTGATTTGGACATAAAAATATACCTATAATTCAATGGTTGATAAAAGATCGAATAATCTGCCTAAATCTTCATCGTTATAAAACTCGATTATAATTACTCCCCTACCACCTTCCTGGATATCGACTTTAACCTTTGTTGCAAGTATTTGTTGGATTCGTTCAGCGATGCTCTCTTCGACCGATCCCGGACTACGAGCGGGGCGGGTAGATTTCTTTCCAACTTTTTTACCGATGTTGCGTACGATCTTCTCAACCTGGCGGACATTCAAATCCTTTTTAATTATGCGTTCGTAAATCCCAAGTTGAATTTGTTCATCGGGTAATGATACAAGTGCGCGTGCATGCCCCATCGTGATTTTATCTTTACGTAATGCATCCTGTATCATCTTGGGTAGCTTTAAGAGGCGTAGAAAATTAACTACTGTCGTACGATCCTTGCTGACTTTTTTAGCGATTTCTTCTGCTGTCAGCCCAACGTCGTTCATTAATCGTTGATACGAAATTGCAATTTCTATAGGATTGAGGTGTTCACGCTGGAGATTCTCGATAAGGGCGAGCTCGAGCATCTCTTCGTCGGTTTTTACCTCGATGATGTAAGCGGGAATCGTTTTAAGTCCGATGTCCATCGCAGCCCGTAACCTTCGTTCACCTGAGATTAATTCATATGTACCATCTTTTTTTTGACGAACGGTTACTGCCTGGATAATACCTTTTTGCTTGATAGACTCTTTCAATTCATCAAGCGCTTAAGGATCAAAATCAGCACGAGGTTGAAACGGATTTGAACGTATTTGTAAGATATCAATATGCGATAAAGGTCGAGAAGAATCGGCAATCGTTACTGTCTTTGTTTCAGGTGTAGAAGTACTTACAGGTGTAGCGGGGCGTATCAACGCTGATAATCCTTTTCCGAGTACACCTTTTGTTTTTGACATAATCCTATCCTATCGAAGCTGCCGATACGGCAACAGGTTGTTGACGTTTCAGAAATTCTTTCGCAAGCTCCATGTAATTTTTTGCACCTGACGAGATCGCTTCATATAAAAGAATCGGTTTCCCGTGACTTGGAGCTTCACTCAATCTGACATTGCGTGAAATAATAGTTGAAAACACCTTTTCACCAAAATATTTTTTAACTTCTTCAGCGATTTGATTTGAGAGACGGAGTCGACTATCGAACATCGTCAGAAGTACACCCTCGATTTCTAACTTCGGATTAAGATTCTGTTGAATTATATTGATAGTGTTCAAGAGCTGACCCAAACCTTCAAGCGCGTAATATTCACACTGCACGGGAATTATTACAGAATCTGCTGCGACTAAGCCATTCAACGTTAAAAGACCGAGAGAAGGAGGACAATCGATGAAAAGAAATTCATAGTCGTTCCGGATTTTCTCAACAATAGTTTTTAAGATTGTTTCGCGTTTTTCGAAATCCACAAGCTCAACTTCAGCCCCGACAAGATTGATATTTGAAGGTAAAAGCGAAAGATACGGCATCTCGGTTTTTACAATCACTTCTCGTGGATCGACATTGTCAATCAGAACTTCATAAACATTACGATCCGCAGATCTTACATCGATACCGAGCCCGCTTGTTGAATTTGCTTGCGGATCGATATCGATGAGCAACGTAGGATACTCTGCCACAGCAACAGCGGCTGCAAGGTTAATTGCTGTAGTCGTTTTGCCAACACCGCCCTTCTGATTTGTTATCGTTATAATTTTATGCATACAAACTTATGGAAGCACCGAGGAACATTTCCAGAATTCTAAATTTGATACTTTTCGTAAGGTATTGACCTAACCTCTGATGATTTATTTCAACTTTCAAGATCGGTTATAATATTGATACATTACGTGGAGTATTTAATTGACAAATATATAATATTTTTATGGAGAATGCAACGATAACCGAGTATATTAAAATATTCTCCAATCTCATCCACCAGTTCGTGAGGCATCGACAATGGGTGTATTTTCCCTTACAAAGAAAAATATATATAATCCCAAAATCAACAGAAAAACATCCTCTAATACCCTGAACCAGCTAACCTGTGAGTTGTTTGTCAAGCCAAAGCAGCCGCAATCGATTTTTAATCCCTGGAACAAAACCACTGCCATCGAGATAATAAAAACACACAATAAAGATATGAGAATCAAAGAACTCGAACGAATGAACACACCGCTAATCATGAATATGCCAGCGATTAATTCGAGCCAGGGAAGAACCAGCGCAACAATATTTACAATCGGAAACGGAACCAGCTTGTATGCTTGAACGTCGAGGGCAAAAGCTTCAGGCAAAGCGATTTTTTCTATACTCGCGACGATAAAGACAACTCCGAGGATGAAGCGTGAAAGTAACAGAATATATTTATTTTCAAATATCAGATTCATGCATCTATTCTTTCGTGATTGTTGAATCGATAGGCATTTTAGCTTGAACCCATTCGTCCCACCCTCCGTCAAAGATATAAATATTTTTAAACTCCAACACGCTCATGAAATCAGCCAGCATGTGCCCGAGGTGACATTCAGCGTTGTCACAATATATTAAGACGAGTGTATCACGCGGGATGGAAAATAACTCCTCGAAATGATTTTCAGCTTCCAATCCGGGAATATTCAGTGCACCTTTAATATGACCTCTCTCATAATCTTCCGAGCTTCGAGCATCGAGAAAGATACCTTTCTGCTCCGATATTAACCGATTTACTTGTTGCAATGAAATGATTTTATAAACAGGATCTTTTTTATCTTGATATAACTTCGCCATTGAATCAGGATGGCGTAAAGCACGCTCGTGCAATGGCGCGATCACTTTTATGTCCTTCGGTGCACTGGAATCACCATTGACAATTTGACGATCTGAATCAGATTTAAAAAGTGCAGAATCGGCAACGGTAATTTTAAGAGCTTCTCTGCGGAGCAGCGGAATAAAAAAAAAAAAAAAAGCGTTGTACGTCAGTGCGAGTATGACCGATAGAATAATAATGAACAATAACTCACGCCGTAACTTATTATTTGGTTTATACATTATCAAGAGAATTTATCTCCTATTTTCATTGGGTAGCCGCGAAGGAATTCCTCTGCCGATAACCTTTTTCTACCTTCTTGTTGTATTTCCATAATTTCTATTGCTCCATCAAATGTCCCGACAACTAACTTCCGATCAGTCTGAAGAACTTGGCCGGACTCATCTCTCCGCTTATCTATAATTAGAGAGGAGCGATAAATCTTCAACAAGGTGCTGTTATGATAAGTGAATGCCGTCGGCTTCGGCGCTAAACCTCTGATGAAGTTGTGTATATCCCGTGCATTCAGATTCCAATTTATTCTACAATTCTCTTTCAATATCTTTGGTGCAGGTGTTGCTTGCGATTCATCTTGAACTTTTTTTATCACTTTACCCGATTCAATTAACCTGAGCGAATGGAGTACGATCTCAGCACCGATCTGAGCGAGTTTATCGTGAAGTTCTCCGGCGGTTTCATTCTGACCGATTGGCGTTCTTGCTTGCAAAATTATATTACCCGTATCGACTGATTCTTCTAAAAAAAACGTTGTAACTCCCGTCTCTTTCTCGCCTCCAATAATTGCCCAATTTATCGGTGCTGCTCCACGGTACTTAGGTAAAAGCGACGCATGAAGATTGAACGATCCATATTTAGGTATCGTAAAAACTTCTTGAGGTAATATTCTGAATGCAACAATCACAAAAACATCGGCATTTAAAGTTTTCAACCGGGAAATGAATTGACTATCTTTCAATCGTTCCGGTTGCAAAATAGATAACTTATGCTCGAGGGAAAATTCCTTCACCGGAGATAACGTGAGCTTGAGACCTCGCCCCGCTGGTTTATCCGGTACTGTCACAACCGCACCGATTTCGTGGTTGTTCTCTAAAATTATCTTCAGA
>JACQYX010000310.1 GCA_016207985.1 Ignavibacteriales bacterium
AGATCCAGGCGGCGGCGGCAGTTGTCCATATGTATTCGGCTGGAATGGGAAAGAATTTATTCCCGACAACAATATCTTACCACAATCCGAATACACGGGGAATGAGAATAAGATTGTTACCGACTATTATAAGCTCTTCGTTCCGCCGAAACTTGATAATGTGGGAATCCATCCCTTTGGGAATAGATACGTTATCAAGTTGAAAGAATTCGAGAGTGAGCTGACAAGCTTTGATCAAGCTCAATTAATAGCAATTGATCACTCTAAATCGACTAATGTAGCTGTGCTCCCCGATGGTGAGATTATCCAATACAAAGTACCATTTATTATCAATGGGGAATTCACTGATAGATTATCCGGATCGGATGGTTTAGTGATACATTTAAGGAAAGGTGAAAATATCACACTTGATTTCCGTGCGACTCAGAAAGAATATAAACGCAGTTTAGAGAATGTTCGCGGCGGTCTTTTGCTCGGCGGTTGGGTAAATTATGGTAATAATAGAACGATCCAAGCTCCCGCGCCTCCACCAAAAGTGGAGAAAGTAGGCGATGTGAACGGCGGTTGGCCCAATCGGAATGAACCTTCGCCATTTACATTCCGTGAGCGTCCGACGTTGGTTTATATTCCACTTGAAAAATTCGACAGGATTGTAACAATTGAAGTTGAAGATCCTGCGGCTATTGATTATGCTAACCTGGCTGTAGAGGTACCACCTTCATATACATACCATAACTTAAAGTTATTAAAAGGATATCATTCCTATGAAGGTGATATAACATCTGCCGTGCTTCAAAACGATGAACATATTACACAATTAGCACCAAATGAGACTATCGATTTAGAGTATGAAGCACCGATTCTTGAAGCCAATATGAGCAGAAGCTTCATTCTTATCGGTAGTGGGAAGTATATGCATGTTGACGGTATTTCGGGTCGTGAGCGACCGAAGGAATTCCAGCTATCTCAGAATCATCCTAATCCGTTCAATCCTGTAACCCGTATTGAATATGCAGTGCCTGTAAATGTTTATGTTACATTGAAGGTTTATAATGTGTTAGGGCAGGAGGTATTGACACTTGTTGATGAACTGCAGGATGCCGGCTACAAGTCTGTAACGTTCGATGCAGGCAATCTCTCAAGTGGTGTCTATTACTATCGAATTACGGCAGGCGAATATAGCGATTACAAGAAAATGCTGCTTATCCGTTAATATCGTTGTGTTATCAAAAAAAGAGCCGATCCGTTTTGTGATCGGCTCTTTTAATTTCATAATCACACTTAGATTTTATTTTCGCTTGATCGTCACGCTTCCTAATCCCGCTTCGATGTGCATGTTGATTCTGCCCGATGTGTTGTAATAGTTAGAGCTGAAATAATTATCCTCCTCCTCTTCATCAAAGTCTTTCGGCAGATCGATCGAAGCGACCCAGCTTTTCTCGTAATAAACTTTGGTGCCTGTTTCGTCGGGTACATAAATAGTCACTGAACCCAATCCTACCTCGATATCTACATCAACCTCCTTATCAAGTCGTCCGCTGAAGTCGAGTATATAGCTGCCAACGCCGCCTTCGAATTTTAAATGCTCAAAGTTTGCATTGCAAAGTCCATAACCTTTAAATTTGCTTAAACCTGTTTCGATAGTCATATTCTCGATAGAGCTTGGATTCGGTTCATCAAAACGTAGTGTAACAGAACTTGCACCCGTTGAGATATTCAAATCTTTAACCATCAAGCCCGTTAAATCTATATTACCTTTTCCCATTCCAAGCTCGATATCGAAAGAAATCGGAACGGCATCGGTGAATTTCATCGTCCAATCATTATCTTCAAATCCGCTGAGATGGATCGAATGCTTTTTCTTTCTGGATTCTTTTATTAAAATGTCACTTGTATTTATATTGAGATACCCGGTTTCATCGCGGTTTGAGTAATCAATATATTGAGTAAGATCGCCCTTTAAGTCGGCATCGATATCTAAAGCGATTATTTTTGAAGAAGTTCCCCGCTCGATCCTGATATTTCCAAAACCGGCTTCTAAATTTACTTTTAGTTCACGCTCATCGGTTAAAGATATATCTTTTTTGTACTTTTCGCCAACTTTAAAAACAAATCCTAATGCCAGTACTAATGCTATAGCGGCAAGTAAGAACGGGATATATTTTTTTCTCTTAGTTATCATGAATCTTCTACTTTCCATTACGATGTTGAGGAAGCTATGTTTCAGTAGTGTGAGATTTTATCACGAAGGTATTTATTTAACAGCTCGCGTGCCCTAAAAATATGTGCTTTTACTGTTCCGATGGGTAATTTTAATATTTTAGCTATTTCGTTATAATCCCGCTCTTCATTGTGCCTGAGGATGATAACCCGTTTGTACTTTTCGGGCAGCTTATTTATTGCTTCCTGTATAGCGATCGCGCGCTGTTTTTGGATGATATACTTATCCGGTTCATACCGCGAATCCGGCAGCTCGTAAGTTGAATCGCTCTCCTCCATCGCGATCGGTTTATCGATTGAGAAAGTACTGAGTTTTTTCTTTCGGATGTAATCGATGCTGCTATTTGTCGCTATCTTATACAGCCATGTGGAAAAGGCATATTCTTCGTTGAAGCTTTTGAGTGATGCGAATGCTTTGATGAACACTTCCTGCGTTAAATCCTCAACCTGCTCTCTGCGATGGATGATGCGATAGATAAGATTTGCTATCTGATCGTGGTACTTTTTCATCAAGCGTTCATATGCCGGTTGATTACCGTGAAGGGCGGCATGAATAAGCTGGGTGTCTTCTTTCCG
>JACQYX010000311.1 GCA_016207985.1 Ignavibacteriales bacterium
CTAATTTTTCTGGCTGATTCTGCATTCATAATCTAAATTGATTTTGTCCACTCTAAAAATTGTTCCTTTGTTATAGTGTTCTGTTTGTTCGGTGAATAACGAGAATAATCGCCTTTTGAAAAAACTAGAATATATTCGTGAATATCTCGTAAGATTGGATTAGCTGCTGACAACCAGCTTCCCCAAGCGGTAGACGGACTAGCACTTGAAGCTTTGTTCCATATAATTTCACCACGCATATTAAAGCCGATGTCAATCATCATTCGAGAGATATAGGACTAATGTGCACCTCTTTCTCAAAAATCCTTGGTAACTTATCAATTATTTGAAATACTATATGCGTCTCATTATTGAACTTGACTTTTCTTAACCATTCTTCTTTATCAAAAAACTGCATAATTTTAGCATAAGAGAATTGTGCATGGATATTAGGACTTACTACAAGCAAATTCTTAAAATGATTTCCTTTTGATGAATCAATATGGTGAATTTCAAAATAAGGATTGCCAGTTTTCATTAAAAATGTAAAGCCAGAAACTTGGCATCTGCCTTTATATAGTCCTAATAAGATTTTTCTTATGGAAGATGGAACATTCTCTTTCGTCTTTGATCCTGCTAACGGCTTTATTTTCCGTTCATGAATTTGTTGATTTGATAATCTAACAAATTCACTCTTTATTACTTCATCAGAGGTTTTGTTCGTAATTTCTGATAACTTGTCAATAAGATTTTCAATTTCACTTTCATCAGTGCTTTTACTAATTCTTGTTTCTAATTCTAAAACTTGTTCCTCAAAGATTTTTTCAGGCAACATCTTGAATTTACCATCATCTATGTATTGAATAACGAGTTCATCACCATCCTTAACTTTATATTTATCATAAAAATTTCTTAGTCCTCCAATTCTGCATTCACGACTACTGCTCGTGTATGGAGTATAGCTTTTGATTTCTTCCTTCCCACGCTCGTTTATCAAATATATCCTAAAAGTCCTTTTTCAATTCGGCTCTTAGTGGTTTTTAGAGTGATGTAATCAAAGGGAATGTTAGACTTTAACTTCTTCATACTAAATCCGATTTGCTGTGTCTGCGTCGTTCCAATTTTGAAGATTGGATGAGATTTCTTTTTTGTTTATCGATAGCTTTCTCGCTTCAAGGATGGCTTCATCTTCATTTTTGGCTTCGACTTCATAAGTGCAAAAGCCGCTATAATAAATTTTGACTTCGAATTTGGTTAATTGTTCCATGCAGATATCCATTTTAATTGAGAGATAAGAAACCTTTTTTAATATCGAATTTATAATTTGAGACTACGCTCATCTTTACTTCAAAAAGTAGTTTAACATCAACTGCGCTTTGTATGAGAGAATCTTTGGTGCAGAAAGCAATATCGGCACTTGATTGCCTTGTTAATCCTAATTCTTCGCAAACCATACCATTGATAGCATACAAATTGAATTCATTTGCAATCGGCGCGAGAAGATTCTTTGCCCAGTTTTCGGTAAACTGACCAATCAAAGCATTCCGGCTTTGAAGAGTCTGACCTTCGGCATCGCTTCCTTTGGGGACATAAGTGAAGTAGCCGTTTGCAAGTTTATAAAACAGTTGTTCTGGTGACGCAAAGTGCTTCAAAGCTTCACTGAAAAACTCGATTTCAGTGTTGTTACTCCAAAGATTTAATTTGGGCATTATACTTTAATAGATTTGTTTCAAACCTCTTAAATATAACAAATATCAAGGCGAGAATCTAAATTAATATTACATCATCAACGATTAAAATACTTCTTATTTATCCCCAGGAAACAGCTCGACTCTGATAAAATTATTCATGTCGAAATACTTCTGTGCGGCTTTCTGGATGAAATCCGAATCGACCATCTCGATCAGCTCGTTGTACCTGAGGATGTTGAGTGGATCCTCGTCGTTGTAGTACGCCGATTGCAGAGCGTTTAGCCAAAAGCGGTTCTCTTTCAGGTTCACTTCCCGCTCGCGTCGCTGTGTCTCTTTCACTTTGGTGATGTAGATGTCAGATACACCGAACTTCTTCACGCTGTCGATCTGATCCATCGCCGTCTTAGTAAGCTCCTCAACTCTGTCGGGTGAGCAACCCCAGCCAACAGCGAGTCGATACTCCTGTCTCGGATACTGTGTGGGAGTTGCCCCAACACCGACACCGTACGTACCGCCTTTTTCTTCCCGCAGTGCCTCACGAAGCTTGATGTTGAGAACACTCACTAACGACTGAATCGCATGCCGGTGCTCTCTCGTCCACTCGCACGGACCTGTGAATACAATATGTACTGCGCTCTTAGGTTCGATCCCCTTTTTCACCGTCTTTGTTACAACACCCTTCGGGAAGTTGACACCGACATCTTTCCACATCTCTTTCCTGTTCGATGTCGGCAATCCACCTAAGTAAGTGAGAACGAGCGGCTTTATCTCAGCTATCTGGAACGCTCCATCGATCACGAATGTGAAATCGCTGGCGTCGCGGAATCGATCTTGATAGATTGTAAAAGACCGTTGCAGATCGAACTTGTCGAGCATCGACACGGTCCAAGGTAACCGTCTTGGATGATACTGAGCGAGTGTCACCTGAACGGTATCCTGGAATACGGACTCGGGTCTCGATCCACGATTCTGGAGGAATCCTTTCATTCGCTCTTTGAAAGCGAGGAAACCGGTGCTGTCCATACGCGGAGAAGTGGCGTACAGGTAGATCAACTGGAACATCGTCTCAAGATCTTTCGGAGAAGCATTTCCGCTGAAGCCTTCATCCAACTCACCGATGTAAGGATTAACACGCACGATTTTACCTTGCAACATCTTCTGAAGCTCGATCTGATTGAATGCACCAACACCACCTTCGATAATGATGTTTCCAGCGGTGATCGAAGGGATGTAGTCCTTTTCTTCGATGAGTGAACTGCCGCCGGGACTGAAGGCAGAGAACAACAC
>JACQYX010000324.1 GCA_016207985.1 Ignavibacteriales bacterium
TAAAAAATTAAAGATATTCGGTGTAACCGGAACAAACGGTAAAACGACATCGATATATCTCCTAAAATCAATACTTGACCACTCTGGTGAGAAAACCGGCTTGTTAGGAACCATCGAATACAAAATCGGAGAAGAAGTAATCATAGCAACTCATACAACACCCGAATCACTCGAATTGAACGGTTATCTTGAACGCATGGTAAAGGCAGGATGCTCGTCTGCTGCTATGGAAGTTTCTTCTCATGCTTTAGCTCAGCATCGTGTTCATGGAGTCAACTTTGCGTGTGCAATATTCACTAATCTAACCCAGGATCATCTTGACTATCATGAAACGATGAACAAATACTTTAAGGCAAAAAAAATCCTTTTTGATTCACTTTCACCGTCATCTTGGGCAGTAGTAAATATTGACGATGAATGGGGAAGAAAAATTTATCGGACAACAGCCGCCAGAGTGCTGACGTATGGAACAAATTCTTCGGCTGATGTCCAAGCGAAAAATATTTCCCTTACGTTGCGCAAAACCAAATTTACATTAGTCGTAAACGGGAAAGAAATCAATATCGAGTCATGTTTAATCGGCAGATTCAACGTTTATAACATCCTTGCGGCATGTAGCGCAGGGATCGCATTAGGAATTCCAATTACAACGTTGCAGGAGGCAATTAGCGAGGCACCCGCTGTTCATGGTCGATTTGAACAGATAGCATCACCATCAGGATGGATTGCCATAGTCGATTATGCACATACCCACGATGCACTCGATAAAGTATTAAAGACAATCCATGATGTATTTGCAAATAGTAAACAAGGCAAGATTATTGCTATTTTTGGCTGTGGCGGAAATCGTGATCGGGGAAAACGCCCAAAGATGGCACAAGTCGTATCGAGTCTGAGCGATATCACGATAGTCACATCGGATAATCCGAGAAATGAAGATCCGAATATGATTATCAGTGAGGTCATTAAAGGAATAAAAACCGGTAGTCGCTTCTATTGTGAAGTAGATCGAATGAAAGCAATATTTATGGCGCTTGATCTCGCAGCCAAAGACGACATTGTCCTCATCGCTGGTAAAGGTCATGAAGATTATCAGATAATCGGCAACCAGAAAGTTCATTTTAGCGATAAAGAAGTCGTCGAAGAATATCTTCGGTTACATACATGAATATCACCATCAAGGATATTCTCCGTATTGATCGCATTGCCGAATTTAATATCAATGCGATAGGTTGTAAAACGTTTAAAGGTATCTCTACAGATTCCCGCTCGGTAAAACCGGGCGAATTGTTCTTTGCTATACGAGGTGAAAAGTTCGACGGTCATCTTTTTGTTAACGACGCTTATAGTGCCGGTGCTGTCTGTGCTATTATAGACCAGAAAGCTGACCGGACACCGTATTTAGATCAGCCCGTCATTGTCGTCAAAGATACGATTAGAGCGCTGGGGCATCTGGCAAAAGTTTATCGAAGCAAATTCAACATCCCGTTTCTTGCAATTGCGGGAAGCAATGGGAAAACAACAACGAAAGAAATGATTGCTGCAGTGCTTAGTACCCAACACAAGGTTCTCAGCACCCAATATAATTTCAACAATCAAATCGGTGTGCCACTGACGCTCTTCAGGCTCCGAAAGAATCATGAGATTGCCGTGATTGAGATTGGTACAAATCATTTAGGCGAATTGGAGTATCTTTGTGACGTTCTTCAGCCGACACATGGTTTGATAACGAACATCGGGCGAGAACATTTAGAGTTTTTTAGAAACATCGATGGTGTCGAGGAAGCAGAAGGTGAGCTATTTCAATGGTTTAAAAAAGGAGGTACGGGTTTTGTGAATATTGACGATCCACGCATAACCAGACAGGCAGTGAAATTGAAAAAAAAAATCTTTTATGGTTTTTCAAGGTCGAATACTCATGTGCGTGGCAAGTTTATTGGAATTGATGATAAAGGATGTTCAGAGTTTTCAGTTAAAGTCAAGAACAAAAAGGATTTTACGGTACGACTCTCGACACCCGGAAAACATGCTGTGATAAATGGTTTAGCGGCAGCGGCTGTAGGTGTTGGCTTTGGAATTAAACAAAAAAATATTCAACAAGTATTAGAACTATTTCGTGCGGTCGATAAACGAATGGAAGTAATAAACATAGGTTCAAAAAAAATTCTTAATGATACTTATAATGCAAATCCGGAATCGGTAATCGCTGCGCTCGATACTTTACAATCGATGAAGTGTCCGGGGAATAAAATCATCATTATGGCTGATATGCTCGAATTGGGAGAAGTTGCACAGCAAGAACATGAACGAGTCGGTAAAGAAATTGAGAAACGTGGTTTTGAATATTTATTGACATTCGGCGATATGGCAAAGTTTATAAACGAATCTGCTAACGTAAAAATGAAAATCCATTATGACCAAAAAAATGTACTGTCGGAATATGCCTGCGAGCTTGCTTCGGAAGGAGATATCATCCTTGTAAAGGGTTCACGTGGTATGAAGATGGAAGATGTTGTAACGTTTCTTGTTGAACGGCTTGGTGTAAAGGCAGGTTAGTTGCGTTCGATGCTTTATTACTTATTGGATTATATCAACCGCACTTTTCATCCACCGGGATTCGGAATTTTCAGGTTCATAACCTTCCGCTCTGGTGCTGCAGCGATCACGGCTTTGATCATCGCGTTCTGGCTTGGACCGAAGATCATCCGATTGTTGAAGAAACACCAGATTGGTGAAGCGGCAAAAGTCGAAGCTCCAAAAACACATCTCAGCAAGGCGGGCACGCCCACAATGGGTGGATTGATTATCTTAGGTGGTGTGTTAGTTCCGGCATTATTATGGGCGGATTTAAAAAATGGATACGTATGGCTTATTCTTTTTGTAACAGCCGCGCTTGGTATTGTTGGTTTTTTAGATGATTATCTTAAGGTTGTTAAGAAAAAACGAAAGGGCTTAATCGAAGAGTATAAACTCATCGGACAGATTACAGTGGGTCTGATTGTAGGAAGTGTCATTTACTTTTTTCCCCAAATCATTGACGCCGATATTTGGAAATTCAAATCGAGCACAACTGTGCCTTTCTACAAAGGGATGGAGCTGGATCTCGGTATTTTATATATACCGCTTGTAGTTTTCATTATTACCGCAACAAGTAATGCTGTGAATCTTACAGATGGTCTTGATGGTTTAGCGGCAGGTTTAGTAGGCATTGTCGGATTAACTCTGGCTGTTATTAGTTACGTATCGGGTCGTGCCGACCTAAGCCAATATCTAACAATACCTTTTCTGCGTGGAAACGGTGAGCTCAGCATATATTGTGCTGCTCTTGTAGGGGCATCACTTGGATTTTTGTGGTTCAATGCATACCCGGCGCAAGTATTCATGGGAGATACAGGATCACTTGCACTGGGTGGAGTGATCGGCGCTCTTTGTGTATTAATTAAAAAAGAGCTGTTACTGCCAACACTTGGCGGTGTGTTTTTAATGGAAGTGGTTTCCGTTATTATCCAACGAACCTATTTTAAATACACAAAGCGTAGGTACGGTGAAGGCAGGCGGGTATTTAAAATGGCGCCTCTTCACCATCACTTTGAGATGCTCGGTTGGCCCGAACCGAAGATCGTTACACGATTTTATATCGTGGCAATTTTATTGATGATTCTCAGTCTTGCAACATTTAAAATTCGATGAGACGCAGCTGACAACATGCTTATGGAAAATGTAATCGACAAAAATATTGAACACCGAAAGATTTCTGTGCTGGGAGCTGCCCGCAGCGGAGTTGCTGTTGCGCGTCTATTAGCAAGCAAGGGTGCCAATGTTTTCGTAAGCGACTGTGAATCGGAAGAAAAACTTCGAGCAAGTGTTCAAGAACTTAAATCTCTCGGAGTGAAATACGAAATAGGTGGACATACAGAAAGAATTCTCGAAGCCGATTTAATTGTCATCAGTCCGGGTGTGCCATCAAATATATCGATTGTCGATAAAGCCAATCAAAAAGAGATACCGGTCATATCAGAGCTTGAAATTTCAAGCTGGTTCTGCAAAGCACCAATTATTGCTGTGACCGGAACAAACGGTAAAACTACGACAACTATTCTCATCGGTAAAATTTTAGATGATGCTGGAATAAAAAATATTGTCGGTGGAAACATTGGTACCGCATTTTCAGGATTCGTTCAAAGTTTGGATGAGAAATCGGTGGCGGTCTTAGAGGTGAGCAGTTTTCAGCTTGATCACATAATAACATTTCGTCCGAAAATCTCGATCATCTTAAATATTACACCGGACCATCTCGATAGATATGATCATAATTTTGAAAAATACATCGCTTCAAAATGTCGAATATTTGAAAATCAGACGAATGACGATTACCTCATCTATAATTATGATGACGAGGAAACACAGGAACAAGTCAGGAGGCTCGCCAGTCTGCATATCGTTACGCTGCCATTTGGTATTGAGCCTCGTTTCGATGAAGGTGCACATATCGAAAACGGAAAGCTTACTACTGTTTTACGGGGACTTCGAACCGAAATAATCGATGTTGAACAAATTGGAATTCGCGGCATACACAATCTATACAACTCGATGGCAGCAACATTAGCGGCACATTTGACAGGTGCCCGGGTATCTTCGATTTTCTCGACACTAGAGAATTTTAAAGGTGTCGAACATCGCCTCGAGTTTGTTCGGGAACTAAACGGAGTAGTATACATTAACGATTCTAAAGCGACTAACGTTAGTTCCGTCTGGTACGCTCTTCAGGTATATAATCAGCCCCTCATTCTTATGCTGGGGGGAAGAGATAAAGGAAACGATTATTCGAAGTTGACCGAATTGATAGAAAAACATGTAAAAACTATTATTGCCATTGGCGAATCGGCGGACAAGGTATGTCAAGAATTCAGTGGAATAAAACCAGTTGTCAAAGCAGACACGATGGAAGATGCCGTGAATAAAGCCGGCAAATTTGCAATAAACGGTGACATTGTTCTTCTCTCACCTGCTTGTGCATCATTCGATTGGTTCCAAAATTATGAACACCGCGGACGGGTATTCAAACAAATAGTGAATTCATTGTAACATGTTATGTTTTCAGAGAACAGAAACCATATTGATCTTTCGATCTTGATAGCCGTCTTGACACTCATGCTACTGAGTTTAGGGATTGTGTA
>JACQYX010000325.1 GCA_016207985.1 Ignavibacteriales bacterium
ATTTAATTTGTATTTTATCGAAAGTTAAGATATTACCCCAAATAAAATTAGTTGCTTTATATTGGAGAAATAAAGACTTGTATTTTATTGAAAAGGTAATTTAAAGCTTTGGGAATCTTTAGTTATATATTAACATTTCTCTCGCTTACTTCCTTTACTGCAATCAATTCGTTTGCACAACATTGGATTGTGCAATCGAGTGGAACGACACATCATATCTATGATATTCTTTTCAGAAATTTTAATCAGTTGAGACTGGGGGAATAGGATGAAGGTAATCACGTTCGTGTTTATTTTTTACTTTATCACATTCATTGGGAGGGATATTTCAATGGCGCAATGCTGGTGGATTTCGAGGACAAGCGGAACGACAAACGGCTTAAACGGAGTATCTTTTTCAGACGATTCATTGGGGATTGCTGTTGGAAATAAAGGAACAATAATACGTACTGATGATGGGGGGATGACTTGGCATCCACAAACGAGTGGAATTTCAATGGTTTTAAAGGATGTATTTTTATTGGATTCCTTAATAGGTATTGCTGTGGGGGGTTCAGGGTATGATAAAGGTATTATTCTCCGGACTTCTGATGGTGGCTCTCATTGGGTAATCCAAGATTCCGGATTGACATCGTTGTTAACATCGGTAGAATTTGCTAACAATAGTATCGGTTTTGCTGTAGGCAGTTATGGAACTATTCTGCGAACTAATGATGGTGGATTATCATGGAATCACTTATCGAGTGGGACGATGACAAAGTTCTGGGATGTTTCGGTCGTGGATACTAACATAGTTTTCGCTGTGGGATGGAGTACAGATATGTTTCATACTTCCGACGGTGGTAAAACTTGGATGCCACTCCCTACGAACTCTTATACCTGGGAAATCTTTGCGGTGGATTTCTTTGATAGGAATAATGGTATCATAGGTTATCGAGATGGTATACTAAAGACATCTGATGGTGGGGCGTCGTGGGAAAAACAATATTGTCCTATGGAATGTCGGCAGGTATCGTTTACTGATTTAAATCATATCATGCTATGTGCATTAATGGATACAGGGAGCGAAATATACCAATCAATTGATGGTGGATCGAATTGGTATGTACAGGTGTTGAATGATAACTTTATTTATGATATATATGCATTCAACTCCAACCGATATTCGATGGTTGGATATAATGGTATTGTTTTATCTTCATCGACAAGTCAATGTCTTATCAAAGGGACGGTATTTGAAGATTTAAACGGTGATAGTATAAAAAACTCAGATGAATATGGCTATGGTGATCATCCAATAATTGTATCTGGGAAAATTATCCCGACAGTAATAAAAACAGATTGGAGGGGTGATTACAGTCTCAATGGTCTTGATTCGGGCAACTATGTCATCACATGCAATTTAGATCAAAGGTATTGGTATACACGCCCCAAAAACAGTAATTCATATCATATAACTCTCGGGATTAGTGATACACTATTAGGATACGATTTTGCTGCTTTTTTCCCCTGGAACACAATTAGTGGTAATGTATTCCATGATCGAAATGAAAACGGTGTTCGAGATCAAACGGAAAAAGGATTAAAACATTACAGTGTGTGTTTAAGTGGTAAAACAAATGATTGGGCTACCACTGATACTATTGGAAACTATAAATTTTGGCGGGTTGAAACAGGAACAAACTTCGTCTCTGTACCGTGGAGTAGTTGGGAGTCAATATACCCCAACAATCCCCCTGAATATGAAATAATCTTCTCTGCATACGATGAAGATTATACTAACATAAATTTTGCGGTTCATCCGATACCGAACCGTTTGAAACTGAACATATCGGTTCAAGATTGTACTAAAATGAGCCAAACTATCCGATGGGGAGTGCGTCCCGGAGCTACGTATGGAATATGGAGCGTGGACAGGAGAGCAAGTAACATTGACTTTGCCGAGGGTGAGAATGAGATACCGCCGCAATTTTATGGAATCTTCGATGCACGGTTTGTGGATTCTCGAAAAACATCAGAACATTTCGGTTGTGGATCATACACTGATATGAGAGATTTTATATCCACAGATCAAGTTGATACCCATCGGGTAAGTTTCATGCCTGGATATCTATGGGGAGGTGATTATCCGATGACGCTGCGGTGGTCGAAGGCGGCTGTTCAAAATGCATTTAATGGTGCTGTTACTTTCATCGATCAACTTAACAACCGTACAGATTTAAAAACCATAGATACGCTTATTATTACAAATCCAGATACCAGATCGTTATTACTTATTTCTCAAGAGCCTAAATTGTCGGAGAACTATCTACGGAAATGGAGAATGGTATCCATTCCGATAGTCATGGAAGATAATAGACCCGAAGTCGTGTTTAAACCTATAGTATCTCGAGCATATACGTATATACCTAATGTCGGCTACTGCAAACAGGATACACTCGTTCCCGGTATTGGTTATTGGGTAAAAGGTGCAATGTTTTCAGATGCTACTCTTATGACCGGTGCCCTCCGATTACATGATACTATCGCAATTGAGCAAGGTTGGAATTTGATCGGTAGTCTAAGTGAGCCGATATCAATCGAGAACATCGAGACCATCCCTGATGATTTGATAAGCGGCATCATATTTGGATTTGACACTCTCTACTTCGTGGCAGATTCAATAAAACCGTTTAATTCATATTGGTTGAAATCTAAAAGTAACGGAGAATTGATATTATGGACTGGATTCATGTCCAGAGTGAATGTGGTGAGTAAAAATAGTCCACGCCAAATAATCGATAGAGCTAACATTCTAAGTTTTTATGATGCATCGGGAGATGTTCGAAATTTATATTTTAATTTGAGTGAAAATGGTGAATACGATCCAGCACAATTTGAATTTCCACCGCCATCACCGGAGGAGATGTTTGATGTTCGCTTTCAATCGAATCGAATGCTTGAAGCAGTCGAACCTGGAAAGAGTCACGAATTCCTGATTAAGCTTACTACCGTAGTTTATCCGTTAACAATTCGATGGGAATTAAAATCAGCTGATGTCACTGCATCACTGAAAATAGATGAGCAAGAAATATTACTTAGAACAGACGGTGCCTACATCGTACAAGGACCACCGAATTATATGATTCTGAACCTAAAAGGGGAATCGATTATACCGGCAGAGTACAATCTTATGCAGAATTACCCCAATCCATTCAACTCGGGAACAACATTTAAGTACGATCTTCCA
>JACQYX010000331.1 GCA_016207985.1 Ignavibacteriales bacterium
CTTCTTATCTTCCTCATCTTCATAACTTCTGCCCTTTCCCAAAACAAATACCACTCATATGATGAGATAACGAAAGCAATCAATATGGCAGTTTCATCTCATAAAGATATCGCGATGATTGAATCAATCGGGAAAACGTTAGAGAAACGTGATCTCTGGGCGGTAACAATCGGTGGGAAAGATGCTGAGTCTCGACGTGCAATGCTAATTGTTGGCGGAGTGGACGCCGATCGACTCATCGGAAGCGAGCTGACATTGCGATTTATGAATTTTCTATTAACAAATTACGGAAAGGTCGACAGCATCACGCAGTTGATAAACTCCACAACGTTCTACATTTTACCACGCGTGAATCCTGATGCAAGCGAGGAATTTTTTAAGAAACCTCTATATGCTCGAACATTCAATGCGAAGCCGACTGATGATGATAAGGACGATGTTATCGATGAAGACGGATTTGATGATCTTAATGGAGACGGTCTTATTACGATGATGCGCATTAAAGATAATCGCGGTGAATGGATTCCGCACACAGACGATCCTCGCATCATGAAGAAAGTGGATCCATCGAATGGTGAAGTCGGAATATATAAACTTTACACTGAAGGAATAGATAACGACAAAGATGAGCAGTGGAACGAAGATGAAGAAGGTGGGGTCGATTTCAATATGAATTTCCCTCACAACTATCAATTTTTCAGCAAAGGTTCCGGCTCGCATCAAATCTCCGAAGCCGAAACTCGTGCAGTCACCGATTTTTGTTTCTCTCATCCAAATATTGCTGTTGTATTCGCATTTTCTTCGAACGATAATCTCATGAATCCCTGGAAAAAGGAACAACGTCAAGGTCAACCTTCACAGGATCAGCGATCCCAGTGCCGCCGCATCCCGATGGACGACGAAGAACAGACACCTCGCTTTACTACTTCAGTGATGGATGAGGATGAACAGTATTATACGTACATCAGCAAGCAGTATCAAGAGATTACAAAGCTCAAAGCTGCACCTCAGAGCACTAAAGGAGAGGGGGCATTTGGTGAATGGGCATATTATCATTTGGGTAGATGGTCGTTTGCTGCAAATCCTTGGTGGATTCCTGAGATCGAACCAAAGAAAGATTCAGCCGCCATTGATACGACAAAGAAAAAACATCAACAAGAGAAAAAAGGTCAAGAGGGTGAGAGAAAATTTGATATGGTGAAAGGAAAAGGTCCCGATGAAAAACCTGATGAGTATGCAGATCAACTCAAAGCGCTGAAATGGCTCGATACAAATCGAATCAAGGACGGATTTATAAATTGGACAAAAATAAAACACAAAGATTTCCCGGATAATGAAGTTGAAGTGGGTGGATTCAGACCATACATTCTCACAAATCCCCCAACCGATAGTATTGATATCATCGCATCGAAGCAAAACGTTTTTCTCGCATGGCTTGGAACAATGCTTCCACAGATTGCAATCCGCAACGTAAAAATCGAGCCGATTGATGGGAAAGTTTTCCGATTAACTGCTGATATCACGAACGCGGGGTACTTCCCAAGCAATAGCGCAATGGGTGATAAAGCGAGATGGTCTCGGAATGTAAAAGTCTTACTTGATATCGGCAAAGAGCAATCTCTCGCAGGCGGTAAATTAAAAATCGTGCTCGATCCAATCAAAGGAAATGGTGGAAGGCATGAGATTATATGGCTCATCGTTTCAAAACCCGGTGAATCGGTAACAATCACGGCTGAAAGTTCGATGACTGGTAAAGCAACTCAAACTGTAACGCTAAAGTAAGAGGACATACCCATGAAAGCATTCGCTGGATCAGAAAAAGAGTTAACACAAAGCTCACTCAAAGCACTGGGTGCCCCCAATCATCCAAAGGTTGAAGTAGCATGGAACCGTTATTATGATCACAAGGAACTCGGAGAGATTTGCACAAGAATCGCTAAAGCATATCCAGCACTTGCAAAGTTTAGCAGCATAGGTAAATCATATGAAGGTAGAGACATCTGGTTGATAACGATTTCAAACTCTAAGACTGGTGATCCCGACAGCAAGCCGGCAATGTATATCGATGGCAATATTCATGGAAATGAGATTCAGGGTGGTGAAGTCGCACTCTATACAGCTTGGTACCTAACTGAAATGTATGGACATGTAGATTGGATCACAGAGCTTCTCGACCAAAAAACATTTTACATCGTTCCTACTATCAATCCTGATGGACGCGATGCGTTTATCCATAAACCGAACAATGCACATTCACCGCGAACCGGTTTCGATCCTCGCGATGACGATGGCGATGGATTGATTGACGAGGATGGAGCAGATGATCTGGATGGAGATGGTGAGATAACCCAGATGCGTATAAAAGATCCAAACGGTAGATGGATTGCTGACCCCGACGATCCGAGAATACTGAAAAGGGCAAAACCCGACCAACGCGGAGAATATGAGTTATTTTGGTCCGAAGGAATCGATAACGACGGTGATGGAATGATAAATGAAGATGGCCCCGGCTCGTACGATCCAAATCGCAATTGGCCCTGGAAGTGGGCACCCCAGTATGTTCAATGGGGAGCCGACCAATACCCCGGTTCGTTGCCTGAGACGCGTGCTGTTGTTGATTTCACGATGAAGCACGACAACATCGCAGCATTCCAAACTTATCACAATTCTGGAGGAATGATACTGCGTGGTCCGGGAAATAAAGATGAAATATCTACATACCGATGGGAAGATCTACAAGTTTACGATTTTCTCGGAAAGTTAGGAGAAGAAATATTGCCCGGATATAAGTATCTGGTTGTATACAAAGATTTGTATCCGGTCTATGGTGGTGAGTTGGATTGGTTCTACGGTGGTCGCGGTGCAATCACTTTCTCTAACGAGCTGTGGAATTCGTTCGATTACTTCAGAAAAAAACAGGAAGATGAAAGGGATTGGTTTGGAAGCCAGAAGGACACTTATCGTTTTGATAAGCTTCTTCTTTTTGGCGAAGGTATTGTAGATTGGAAGTCGTACAATCATCCACAATACGGTAAGATTGAGATCGGTGGAATCAAAAAAGCATGGACACGTACAGCTCCATCGTTTTTACTTGAAGAAATGTGTCATCGGAATATGGCATTCACACTTTATCATGCGTACCATACCCCGCAAGTATCCGTCGATTCCATCATCATAAAAGATTTGCCAACTGGTTTAAAAGAAGTAACTGCCGTAATCAAAAATACACGAGTTATTCCGACACACACTTCACAAGATGTTTTTAGCAAAATTACACGCCCTGATTTGATAAGCATCTCAGGTGGAAAAGTCCTTGTGGGTGGAATTTTAGAAGATCGATTTGCCGGTGAGGTACGAGAGCAGAAGCGAAATCCAGAACGAATAAAAATTGAAAATATAGCGGGTATGGGAGCTGTATATGTTCGCTGGATTGCCGAAGGTAAAGGTCCATTTACTATTTCCGTCGATGCTGCGAAAGGTGGGAAAAATTCAAAACGATCAGATTGATAAATTAACTGAACTGATTAACCTGTGGTTGGCTATTAAGTCCTTTATTGTCATTCCCGCATGTTTTTAGCGGCCTGCCTGCGTGCCGCTAAGGTAGGCAGGGAGTCCAGTGTGCAGATTTTGCCAGATTTCTGGATTCCCTGCCCGACGGCAGGCGGGCCGAGAGTCCCGACTTGTCGGGAGGGAATGACAGTGACATTTTTATTTTTGGTCACTCTCAGGTTTTTCTTTTACAGTATTCCAAAAGCGAATTAATTTCCTGTTTTGTCAGCTCACGGCTTTCACCAGGGTTTAATTTTCCCAGCGATATTGATCCAATACTGATCCGAACTAATCGAAGTGTAGGATAACCAACCGAGGCAGTCATTTTTCTTACCTGCCGATTTTTACCTTCAAACAATGTCATCTCAATCCATGCAGTAGGAACATTTTTTCTATAACGAATTGGCACGGGTCGCAGCGGGAGAACAGGTTCAGCATTCAGTAATTTTACTATTGCCGGTAAAGTTTTTCTCCCTTCAATGATCACACCTTTTTGTAATTTCTCAAGAGCATCTGGCGAGGGTATTCTTTCAACTTGAACATAATAAGTTCGGGGATGTTTGTATTTTGGCTCGAGCAGATAGTGTTTCAACAACCCATCGTTTGTAAGTAATACCAATCCTTCACTATCTGCATCTAAACGTCCAACCGGATAAGTGTCTTTAGGGAAAGGTCCATAATCGGCAAGCGTATTCCGCCTTCCCTCGTTGCTGAATTGGCAAAGAACTCCATAAGGTTTATTGAAAATGAAATATTTCACTTTTTTTCTTTTATCAGATATTACTTGCCCTATATACTATCCGTAAATAGGTGATACAACCCTCAAAAGGTGACAGAAACCACAGCCCATCTCGCAGAATTTCAATTTAATATAGCAGATTATTTACGAGAATAAAAAGCATGAAAGTAAAATACAAATGGCGCATAATTAGCCATGAGCAGAAGATGATTCACGAATATATGCTCCTTAATGAAGTCGAAAAACAAAAATGGTTTTCGGTCCTCTATTTAAAATTATGGAAATCATTTGGACTCATCTGTACACAATGAAAGGGAACAATAATGAGCTTCTGGAAAATTGCCGGATTCATTACCGGATTTGTTTTAGTCACTCTCGTAGCGAGAAAGTGCAAATGTAAACCGGTATTTCTTAAAGATCCTGAGAAACGCTACAACGTCGACGATTTCTTAGCCGATCAAGACCTTTAATTCTTGAAATATTACTTTGTATCGAGAATAATTGGTAGTCCATCCTTTCCGCTTCCAATTATTACAACCTTCGCATTTTGAGATTCTGCTATCTTCATTGTAGCTTCAATCCCCTTCCATCGTAACAGCTGATCGCTGATCCCCGTTGCTACAATTTTCTGGAAATCGGCAATGCCTTGTGCTTCTATTCTTTTTCTATCTGCTTCCTGTTTTTCTTTCGTTAAGACGAACTCCATTCTCTGACTCTCTTGATCCGCACGCTGTTTTTGTTCAATGGCTTCCGTTAGTTGAGAGGGAAGTCCTACGTTGCGTAACGGTGTGGCTTCGATGATAATCCCACGGGGAGAGACGACCTTCGCCAGTTCTGCCATGATTGCCTCTCCGAGTCGTTCACGTTCGGTTGAGTAAAGAGCGCTTGCCTGGAAACTCGCTGTTACAGCACGGCTCATCGACCTGAATTGTGGGATAAGCACTATAGTCTCATAATCACCGCCGGCAATCGTTTTGTATACCCTGGCGGCTGAGTCGGGATTCAATCGGTAAAGAGCGCTTATCTCAAGTCCGATCGTCAATCCTTCACGTGAAAGTACCTGCATTGCTTCTTTATGCTCTTTTGTTTGGATCGAATATTTCTGTATCTTCGCCATGGGATTTACCGCGTTGATTCCTGCCGACAGCGTACGGTCGGAGACAATTCCGAAGAAATCGACAACGCCGACATGCCCCGCCGGAATGATTGTAAAAAATTGTGATAGCACGAGAAGTACAGCAAGGATTGCTATTGTCCCGCTAACCATCATTGCAGTGCGGAACATAATATTTCGCTGCTGGACAACTTTCTTTCGGGCAGTCATCCAACTTATTGATGCGATTAATAAAACGACGAGAAAAAATATGAAAATCATCTTGTGCTCCTTTTATAATGTTTAACATTGATATCAATTGAAGTTAAGAAAGATATTAAGCATTTGCAATTCTCGTCTAACTTATTGATATTCACATGATTCAGGAGATGATTAATTACAATGCGTATCATAAAACCCAAGCAGCTTAAACATGGCGATGTCATAGGCATCTGCGCCCCTGCAAGTCCACCCCCATCGGAAGAAAAGCTTCACCGAGGCATTCAATATTTTGAACGAATTGGTTTTCGTGTAAAATTGGGGAAACACATCCTTAAAAAATATGGCTATCTTGCCGGCTCAGATAAACAGCGCGCATCCGACTTGAACGACTTTTTCACTGACTCAAAAATTAAAGCAATCTTTACTGCACGCGGTGGATACGGCTCTCACAGAATTCTTCCCTTGCTAAAGTATGAAGTCATAAAGTTCAATCCAAAAATCCTTGTCGGCTACAGCGACATAACAGCATTACATCTTTCATTACTCTCTAAAGCCGGATTGGTTACATTTTCAGGTCCGATGGCAGCAGTTGAAATAAGTAACGGATTGTGCGGTAAAGCAGAAGAACTTTTCTGGGATATGTTGATGTCAACCGATCCTCCACCCCCAATGAAGGGTGGGTCAACTACATCTGACATCTTTCATCGAAAAGGAATAGCGACTGGGCGATTGATCGTGGGTAATCTTTCATTGGTGACCGCACTTATCGGCACACCATATTTCCCACCGTTAAACAATCCAATTTTGATTCTTGAGGAGATCGATGAACGCCCTTATCGGATCGATAGATTGCTTCAGCAAATGAAACTGTCCGATATTCTCCATAAGGCACGTGGAATTGCTCTCGGCAACTTCATATCTTGTACACCCGAAAAAGGCAAGCCCTCTTTAACATTACAAGAGATTTTTAAGGATGCACTCCGGGAATATAAGAATCCTGTAGTATCCGGTTTCCAATATGGACATCAAAAAAATTCTGCCTGTTTTCCAATCGGGGTTCAAGTTAAATTGGACGCAAAAAAAGACTGCTTAGAATTTCTCGAATCGGGAGTTTCAAGATAATCGGCAATATTTTACTCACTTTTTTGATTATTCCTCAAATTATATGTAAATTTGATGGAAAATTTTCATCGATGATCTGTGCATGAGCATTTGAATATTGCGGTTTTTGCGTCCGGAAAAGGTTCAAACTTCAAGGCAATCCTCGAAGCAATCAATGCGGGAAGAATATGTAATGCAAAGATTGTTCTGGTTATCAGCAATAACTCTGATGCGGGTGCCTTAGTTACGGCACGCGAGCACCACATACCTGCACGTCATGTAAGCAGAAAACAATTCTCGACCGATGATGATTTCAACGCTAAGTTAATGTCGTTGTTAGTCGGATATCGTGTTAACTTTATTGTGCTCGCAGGTTATATGAAGAAAATCGATTCCAAGATTGTGCAGTCATATAAAAACAGGATAATCAATATTCACCCGGCACTGCTGCCAAAGTTCGGGGGAAGTGGAATGTATGGAATTCACGTTCATGAAGCAGTTATTGCCAGCAAGGAAAACCTCTCCGGAGCTTCTGTGCATATTGTCGATGAGGAATACGATCGCGGTCCGGTCGTGCTTCAAAAAACTGTTGCTGTTGATTCTACTGATACACCGGAATCTTTAGCAGCTAAAGTACTTCAATTGGAACACGAGATTTATCCCGAAGCGGTCCGGCTGTTTGCCGAGGGTAGAATAAAAGTAATAGGAAAACAAGTATCGATCAGTTAAATAAAAATGAATTCGTTGAAGATAAAAAGAGCTTTAATAAGTGTCTCAAATAAAACCGGCATCGTTGAATTTGCTAAGCAATTGCAGCACTTCGACGTTGAAATAATCTCAACGGGCGGAACGCTGAATACTTTAAAGAGTGCTGGAATTAAGGCGGTTTCGATTTCCGACATCACCGGTTTCCCGGAAATTCTTGACGGACGTGTGAAAACTCTACATCCAAAAATTCATGCAGGATTACTTGCCGTAACGGATAACCCTAATCATCAAAGACAATTAAAAGAGCTAGACATAACGCCAATCGATATGGTTGTTGTCAATCTCTATCCATTCGAGGAAACGATTTCGAAGAAAGATATTATATTGGACGAAGCAATCGAGCAGATTGACATCGGGGGACCCTCAATGCTTCGAGCAGCAGCGAAAAATTATAAATACAAAGTTGTGATCTCGAATCCGGAACAATATCAGAATATTATCACCGAGATGGAAACAAGTCAAGGGACTGTATCGGAAGAAACACGATTCCATCTGGCGAAAGAAGTTTTCCTTCACACAGCAAAGTACGATGCAGCTATATCAAACTATCTTTCGAAGATTGGCAAAGCCGGCATTCATCAGACTCTGGCCGATGTTTTTTCGATTACATTACCGAAAGTTGAAGAACTAAGGTACGGTGAAAATCCGCACCAGAATGCTGCCTTGTATGGTGACTTTTTCAAATTCTTTGAAAAACTTCACGGCAAAGAGCTTTCGTACAATAATATTGTTGACGTAGAGGCGGCAATAGAAATGGTTGAAGAATTTGATGAGCCAACAGTTGTCATTATCAAACATACGAATCCATGCGGTGTCGGTTCCGGTAAAACATTAGTCGATGCCTACGAAAAAGCTTTCGCTACCGATACAAAATCTGCATTCGGTGGTATCATCGCTATGAACCGAGGGCTTGACATGGAGACGGCAAAGTCAATCAATAAAATTTTTACAGAAGTCATTATTGCTCTAAGTTTCGATAATGACGCATTGGAATATTTGAAGAAGAAAAAAGACCGCAGGTTGATTAGACAAATCCAACCGTTAAAATTACGACATGATCTTATTATCAAACATATCGTAGGTGGTGTATTGATACAATCGCCGGACGATGTGCTTATGAAACCAGAGCAGATGAAAGTAGTAACAAAGCGTGCACCGACAAATACTGAACAAGCTGCAATGCTGTTCGGCTGGAAAGTTGCTAAGCATGTTAAGTCGAACGCAATCGTTTATACTCGTTCAGATCGAACAATTGGTGTTGGTGCGGGGCAGATGTCGCGTTTCGATTCGTCACGCATTGCGGTAATGAAAGCCCAAGAAGCTGGACTTGACCTAAAAGGAACGGCAGTTGCATCAGATGCATTCTTTCCGTTCGCCGACGGCTTACTCGAAGCTGTGAAAGCCGGTGCAACAGCAGTAATTCAGCCCGGCGGCTCGGTACGCGATGCGGAAGTTATCAAAGCTGCTGACGATAATAATATTGCGATGATATTTACAGGCGTACGGCATTTTAAACATTAAGGACAATTTATCGTTGACTAATTCAATCATTTATTTATATTATTAAAAATGGGTATTTTCTCTTTTTTCTCGGCAGACTTAGCGATCGACCTCGGCACTGCAAATACACTTGTCTTCATGAAGGGCAAGGGTATCGTGTTGAACGAACCTTCCATTGTTGCATTCGAACGGAACACGAAGCGTATCGTTGCTATCGGCAACGAAGCTCGTGAAATGCTCGGCAGAACGCACCGCGATATTCGCACTATCAGGCCGATGAGAGACGGTGTTATCGCCGACTTTGAAATTGCCGAGGGTATGTTGCGTGAATTCATAAAAAAAGTTCACTCCAACTGGCTGCCGAGCCGTCGGATTGTTGTCTGTATCCCCAGCGGTGTAACAGAAGTTGAAAAGCGTGCGGTCCGTGACGCCGCCGAACATGCCGGTGCGAAAGAGGTTCATCTAATCGCAGAGCCGATGGCTGCTGCCATCGGTATCGGCTTGGATGTTGATGCACCTGCTGGAAATATGGTTGTCGATATCGGTGGCGGAACGACTGAAATTGCCGTGATTGCACTTTCGGGTATCGTGAATGAAGAATCGATCCGAATTGCCGGTGATGAGATGGACAATGCAATCATCCAATTTTTTAAGAAGAACCATAACATCCTCATTGGTGAAAGAACTGCTGAGGCAATCAAATGTGAAGTCGGCTCAGCAATGCCGCTTAAAGAAGAAATCACGATTCAGGTTAAAGGCAGAGATTTAGTGAACGGTATTCCAAAAACCACAGATGCAAGCTCAGTCGAGATTCGTGAATGTCTCAATGAGCCGGTTCAACAAATCGTCGATGCCATTAAGCTTACACTGGAACGCACACCACCTGAGCTTTCAGCCGATATCCTCGATAGAGGAATCATGCTTTCGGGCGGCGGTGCATTACTGAAACAGCTCGATGAACGTATTCGCTTAGAAACGAGTTTGCCTGTCCACGTCGCTGAAGACCCGCTAGCGGCTGTTGTGCGAGGGACTGGGAAAGTATTGGAACATTTGGGTCATTACAGTAAAGTGTTGGTTAAGAGTAGGAGGTATTGAGTGCTGTGCAATGAGCATTGAGGTTGGTATACACTACTCTCC
>JACQYX010000332.1 GCA_016207985.1 Ignavibacteriales bacterium
GACAAGCGCACTGGCAACCGTAGCACCGGGAGAACCACTCAGACTGTAGATCGATGCGTCTATCGAGCGCTTAGCATTGTTTATTCGCTGAACAATTTTACCCGTCAGATCGTAATTACCTAATGCTGCTTCACCCGATGAAACAGTAGAGTTTATGCTTTTATTAAAGTAAACGTTGATCGTTCCCGTTGTCGGCGGTGCAGATGTTGTGCTCACGATGAGGTTGCTTGCAAACGCAGTATCAGTACCGCTCGTTGAAAACGCCTGCACGTTATAGATTGTCGCCGGATTCAATCCTGTTATTGGAACGTAGTGCTCTGTTTGCATTGTATCCTGATGTACTTCAACGATCCCAAGCTCGTATGCGGTTGTAGTTCCATACTGTACACGAGACGTACCTGCGGTTAAAGTTTTCCATGTGATAGCAAGTGATGTTGGTGCTAATTCAATCTCTTGAGGAAACTCTGTAAATATCGGTCCTTCGGAAATTACATCAGCAGGTGATCGAGGCATCAATTGATAACCGCTCGTGTAGGGTGATGATGTTTTGTACTGTCCTAACACACCTATGACATCGAATGGACCTGCAGGTGCAACATTCCCAACAAGAAGTGTATTGTTATCGATTCTGAGCTGAACAGTATCATTCGGTGATGTCCCAGTCAAACGGTAGTTTGTGCCCGAGCTCCACGTTGTAACAGGACTCCCGTTTAGTTGTGTCACGGTTACTCCATTCAATCTTACGAGTTGTCCTTCATAATTCTCAACGCCGCCGATTCCGTCACCATTAAGCTGGCTCGCTGTTGAAAGAATCGGTTCCACATTGTTTCCCTGACTTAGTATTGAGTGGAGTGTCGGATATTCGATTTGGTTCAAGCCATTGAATTGAGTAATCCTCCCGCTCACGAGTACTTCATCACCAATAATTACTGAGCCTGAGAAGATTGTGCCATAAATCGACATACCTCCAGAATTGTCCTGAATAAAGCTCGGACTACCGAATTCATTCCCAACCGTTATAATTCCTCGCACTGTCACTAAATCACCGATAAGGAGCGCAACACCGTTGGCATCATTTACTTTTGTATCGGCAATTGGCACGGCGGCACCATAAATTGTCATTGTCGGAATAGGAGAAACATCTCCATAAGTTCCGTTCACACCGGACTGTACTTTAATTTTATAATATCCAGTATATAAGGGTGACGTAACATTCAAGATCGTAATAACAGTTGAATCGGAAGTAAAGGTGATATCGGTAAAGTATATCGTATCGCCGGAGATCGAAGTTGTTGCAGTCATGTCTGAATAAGAAATATCACCGATTGTTTTCGACCAGCCGAATGCATCGGGAATGATGATACGGAGATTGTTGATTGTAAAAGCGAGATCGCGCCTGTAGGTGATAGTTATTGTTGTGTCCGTACTTCCATTCATAAAGGTGTAAGAGAGACTGAGCCGGAACCTTCTGGGCGTGCACGCAATGAATTTATCCATGCCGTGTTAGCGGTGGTATTGCCGGTGCCACGTGTAATCGATGAGCTATTCCTTGCCCAATTAGCAGTATCGGTAAGTTGAGAAACGGCATCTCCTTTGAAAGCTGTAACAGTGCTGCTGGTAGAGCTGCCGGAGAAATGTGTTTTTGGCTGTGGTATACTGTTCAAGTTACCGCTTCCCCATGAAACACCGAAGATATGTGTTTGTGAAGCATTACGCAACTGTACAGCTTCACTCGTGCCAGCGATTAAAAATACATTTCCACTAAAATACGATGCATTGTTCGATTTAATCGTTAATGTAAAATCTCCCGGATCAAGATCTTCAGAAAAGGTATTTTCGGATCTTGCAACCACTATCAATGTACCTGATTTTAAATTACTCCATATGGAATTTGTAGTGAATACTAATGGTGTTTGGGCTGTACCCGAACTTGAAAAATCTCTTATGTCCCATCCACGAATGTCCAAGCCATCTTGAACGACGAGCAGTTCAATCCACTCATCATTACTGCTTGAGTTATAAATCTCATTAATGATTATAGATTGGCTGTATCCAATCGTTAGAAAAAGAATTAAGCATGCAAAAAAAGTTGTAATTCGGAAGGGTATCATATTAATTTCCTTTGAATATCTATTAAATAGTGAAATAATTCGGACATTGTTAGGGTTAATGTAAGAAAATTTTTATGAAATAATAAACAATCGGGGATTCTGCTTGGAGAATAGTTTATTCAAAATAAATATACGTTTCGGATGCTTCAAGCAATGGAGAGTGATCATCCCGATTCTTGTTTTACTTTCAATCGCTCCACGTGATGCACTTTCTCAATCATTCGCTTGCGGTATCGATTGGTCTTTAATCCAGCAACTATCTTCCGATTCAGTCCTATCTATATTACCGCAATTTACCGTGAACAATAGAAATATCCACGTTATCTGGTTCGGGATCGATACCCTTGGTACAATGCCAAACGACGGCCTTCAATACACGAAAAGCATTGACAGCGGAAAAATATTTCTTACCCAAAGAACACTTGTATCCTCCAACGCTGCATTCAGCCCGGGTAAGATTTCTTCATCGGGATCTTTTGTTTACGTTACATTCACCGGTTTGGTAGACGGCTCTTTCGGAACGGCTTTTATACGAAGCTCAGATGACGGTGAAACATGGGATCCACCATCTATACTTTTAATACGCACACAGCCGTATCTTATGGCAGCCGCCGATTCCATCGTACTCATCCATTATATCGATCAACGCGGCGGATACGGTTTACTGAAAAGCAGCGATCATGGAAACAGATGGAGAACAATAAACTCTACAATGCCGTTGATGAACGATTTTTATTTTACATCGAATCAAATCCATGCTGTTAGCACAGTTGATTTCGGACAGCATGACGAAGTTGGATACTATTACAGTATAAATGGAGGAATATCCTGGATTGGTCCTGATATTATCTCTCCTGAAGACCTTGTGTCATCCCTCTATCCAAAAATATCAATAGACAATGATGGAACACGAATCATCACATGGAATGACGATGGGAATATTATGATTCGTCGGAGTGACGGATACGATGAGGAAGATGAATTACTATGGGAACCAACTGAAGTCGTTTACGATGGCGGCGATGCGGTGTTCTCTGAGCTTGCTGTAAATAATAATACAACATTTGTTGCATGGGATATTCATCGGAGCGATTCGAGCACTGTACAAATTAGACAAAGCATTGATGGTGGAAAATCTTTTTGTGAATCATCATTTCCCATGACTACCAAAGCGGGTGAGCCAACTGTAGAAATTCAAGGACAAACCGTACACCTGATGTGGTCGGGAGAGGGTTCAATCGGCGGAGAAATATTTTACCAACAAGGTACACTCTTGCCCGATACTCGTCCCAAAATATTTTCGTTAATGCAGAATTACCCCAATCCGGTAAATGGGATAACGCACATCGAATACGATATTACCCGACCATGCCGTGTTTCTTTGATTCT
>JACQYX010000322.1 GCA_016207985.1 Ignavibacteriales bacterium
ACCAAGACCAGCATACACCTGTGCTATTTGTACTGAGATTGAATAGCCTTGCTTCGCTAATTTCAGCAATTCATTCAGCATTTGAAGAGCATCTTTCTTTCTACCTGCACGTGCATACGTGTACCCGAGACCGGAGATTCCCGAAGGATCATTGGGTGCAATAGTTCTTACCTTCTGAAACTCTGCGATAGCGTTATCATATTTAGTTTGCTCGACGAAAATGTAACCGAGACCTGAGTGGGCAAGGGGAAAATTGGGATCTAATTCGAGTGTCTTTTTTACTTGATTGATCATCCTGTCATATTGTCCCATATATTTATATCCAAGTACAAGATTCCAATTGATCACGAGCGACAGTGGATCAAGTGCTTGAGCACGTTCTATCTTGGTAAGTGCTTCATCGAAGCGTCCCTGTGAGCTGAGCGTGAGTCGGTACCAATGATAAGCCGTTGGGTAGTTCGGATTCAACTCGATGGCGCGTTTATACTCTCTCTCCGAACCTTCCCAATCATATTCATATTGAGACTTGATCAATCCCAGTACAGCGTGGGCTTCGGCAAGAGTTCCATCAAGATCAAGTGCTTTTTTTGCTGCATCTTCTGCCTTGTGTATATATTCACTCGCTGGACGTCCAGAATATTCAGGGTAAGGAGCGTACGCTGATGCCAATCCAGCATACGCAAGAGCATATTCTGAATCCACACTTATTGCTTGATGAAAATACTCCATAGCTTTCTGTAGGTCCTCGGCTCTCCGTTTATTCCAATAGAACCGACCTTTTAGGTATAATGGATAAGCTTCCGTATTCTCAGTTTGTTTCTTATCAATTCTACTTTTCACTGCAGGGGAAATTTTTGCCTCAAGTGCAGTAGCTATTTGCTGGGCGACATCGCTTTGGATGGCAAAGACTTGTGTCATTTCCTTATCGTATGTGTCAGCCCAGAGATGCCCCTCATTTCGGACATCAATCAACTGAGCAACTATGCGAATCTGATTTCCTGCCCGTCGAACACTACCTTCAAGAACTGTCGCTACGTCAAGTTCTTTGCCGATATCATGTATGCTCTTATTGGTTTCCTTATATCGCATTACAGAAGTCCGTGCAATCACTTTTTCAATTCCACTTATCTTCGATAGCTGCGTGATGATATCATCTGTCAAACCATCAGAGAAATACTCATCCTCCTTACTGTCGCTGAGATTCTTGAATGGCAGAACAGCAATAGACTTACTAATTGTCGTCGTTGGTGCTAATTTGGGATAGAAAATATAAATGCCGATTGCAGCAAGTATGACAATAACAGCAGCAACTATCCACGTTGATTTTCTAGAGCGATCTTCAGATCGCTCAGGTGAGCTAGATAATCCGCCTAAGGCGGATCGCTCTACAGATCTTAATTCAGTTCCAATCTCATCCACACTCTGAAACCGTTTCGTCTTATCCTTCTCCAAACAACGGTTGATGATTTGTTCAAACGATTTGGGTACATCCGGTCTCATTGAGCTAATGGCTGGTGGATTCTCATTCAGGATGGAATAACTCAAAGCAGCTTCGAACTCACCCCGGAATGGCAGATGCGATGTCACGATCTCGTACAGCACTATGCCGAAGGAGAAAATATCCGACCGTTGATCGACTTCTTCACCGCGGATTTGTTCCGGTGACATGTACGCTGCTGTCCCAAGCGTACTTCCCGTCTTTGTTATCTGCATACTACCACGAAGCTTTGCTAAACCGAAATCAGTGAGCTTGATTTTCCCCTCTTCAGTCAGCATCATGTTATCCGTTTTCACATCCCGATGGATGATGCCGTGCCGGTGAGCATGTGCTAATCCCTCTGCAATCTGAACACCGTAGTTAAGAACTTCACTAATGGAGAAATTCTTATCCTCGGCTTTCAGTTGCTTCAGTCTGGATTTGAGCGTACCGCCGGGAATATACTCAAGCACAAGATACTTCTGTCCATCGAATTCATCGACATCGTGGATAGTAGCAATGTTAGGATGATTCAAAGCAGATATCGCTTTGGCTTCCAGCTCGAAGCGTTTGACGTCTTCTGAGGATGCAGTAAGATTGGCAGGAAGAAACTTCAGGGCAACCTCCCGGTCGAGCTTCGTGTCGTGGGCTTTATAGACTACTCCCATACCCCCTTCACCCAACTTTTCTTGTATCTTGTAATGTGAAATGGTCTTCCCAATCGTTATAAATATCTCCCTTTTCCGCTCCCGCCATCCTTCGACAAGCTCAGGATGGGCGGGATGCTCAATCCGACAATTGGACTTAGCTTCTCCCGACAAGTCGGGATCGCTAAGTCCAGTCGGATTGGCACTTCACCTAACTTCTTAAGTGTTTTGTAGTGTGATATTGTCTGGCCAATCATGTCGCATGGCTCCTTTTACCCTCTCCCTGTCACTTGCGTGACATCCCTCTCCCAAATTGGGAGAGGGATTATAGGGTGAGGGTTTATGTGAAATCTTTTGTCCGATCATCGTTTTCTAATGTAAATTCATAAACCTTTATTCATCTGTTAAATATATTTTCACTTTTATCTCGCTGCAGTTCCTTCGAGTTTTGCCAGTCGTTTCTTCGCATCAATATAATCGGGTAAATCTTTATCGGCATTCTTCCAGAGATTCAAGAAGGTTCTATAATTCTCTATAGCTTGCTTCTTGTCTCCTTTTTTCTCATAAACCTTGCCCAAAAGATAAAAACTTTTGGGATAA
>JACQYX010000323.1 GCA_016207985.1 Ignavibacteriales bacterium
CGACCCTTTTCGATTGTGAATTCAATATCCTGCATATCTCTATAATGCTTCTCGAGCCGCTTTTGATATTGAAATAACTCTTGATAAAGTTTAGGCATTGCCTCTTCGAGTGTGAGCAGATCTTTATTGTGTTCCGATTTCGAATATTGATTTATAGGTGCCGGTGTTCGAATTCCTGCTACAACATCTTCACCCTGTGCATTTATCAAATATTCACCGTAAAAATCCGACTCACCGTTCCCAGGATTTCTCGTGAAGGCGACCCCGGTTGCAGAATCTTCACCCATATTGCCGAATACCATTGATTGTACATTAACCGCAGTTCCCCATTCATCGGGTATTCCTTCAATCCGTCGATAACTTACGGCGCGTCTACCGTTCCATGAGGCAAAGACGGCACCTATACCACCCCACAATTGTTCATTTGGATCATCGGGGAATTCTTTCCCTAAAACTTCTCTCACCTTAGCTTTAAAAAGATTACAAAGCCGCTCTAAATCTTCACTCGATAAATCAGTATCAGATGTATATCCTTTCTCTTTCTTCATTTGATACATAATTTTTTCTAATTGTCTCCGAATACCCGATTCATCATCTTTTGGTTCGATACCTGCCGCTTTTTCCATCACAACATCGGAATACATCATGATTAATCGGCGATAGGCATCGTAAACAAATCTGCTGTTACCACCGCTCATTTTAATAAGACCTGGAATTGTTTGCTCAGTCAAACCGATATTTAATACAGTCTCCATCATTCCAGGCATAGAGCGTCGGGCGCCGGAACGGACGGATACGAGGAGTGGATTATCGGCATCTCCGAATTTCTTTCCCATCAACTTCTCTGCTTTACCGCTGCCAAAAAAATAAACATATTTTTTCATAATAGTTATAACCTTATATTTCCTTTCAAGTTATCGATTGCTAATTGCTCTCAGATAAAAATTTTTCTAAAATGTTTCCCGCCAACGGATTATTTGCATCATTCATTCGTTCTGGATGCCACTGAACGAGAAGGAAAAATGAATCCTTAGAATTATTCTTCCACTCCATCGCTTCGATTATTCCATCATCGGAATGTGCAACGACATCCAATCCACGTCCAATTCGATCAATCGCTTGATGATGACTCGAATTCACCATCCCGGTAGTCTTGCGAGCAATCGATCGTAAATGTGAATTCTCTTTTAAAACAATCCCATGCCGATTCTCTGCATTTTTAATGCATCGGTGAGATCTAAATCCGGCTTCCTCAATATCCGGAATCAGTGTTCCACCGAGATGAACATTCACTAATTGCATACCCCGGCAAATCGCTAATACGGGGATATTCCTTTCAAGCGCTCTATCAAATAATTTCCTTTCGAAATCGTCCCGTTTCCGATCAACATCCAAAATCTTTGAATGTGAAGTCGGTTCATTATATAGAATCGGATCCACATCGTTTCCACCCGTAAGAAGAAGTGAGTCACATTTCTCAATCTCCGATAGATTATCCAATACGTACGAAAGTTTCACGCATTCAGGATGAATGTCGGAACTATTAAGCCATTTGATATAGTAGTTGAATTTATCCTCAGAAACCATCGTATCAGTTATACCGATTATCATAAAACACTGTTGTTTATTTTTTCTTTTAATTCGTATTTCAGTAAACCTTCGCCGGCTATTATGTTAATAGCAATTTCAACAAAATAACATGACTGGACCGGTAAAGATTCAGGTTTAACAATTGCACGTAAACGCATCGCATCCTTTTCTGTGGTGATAATAATCTCTGCTTTTCGGATGTCAAAGTGTTTTTTCATCATCAATAAATCATGGGCGGTGTAAGGATAATGATCGGGATACACAAGAAAATCAACTATATGAATACCGAGATCCAACAGCGTCGTTCTAAAAGCTTGCGGATTACCCACTCCACAAAACGCTAAACATTTTACTCCTCTGAGATCCCCAATTGAAATAACACGACCGCTTAGTAAAGGATGTAATTCCTTCGCTTGATAACAAATTCCAACAGAGGGTGCATTCGAATATTTACTTAGGCTTTCTAATACATCATATGATGATGCATTAACGTGATTAAACACAAGGAGGTCGGCTCGTCGCAGCCCTGATAATTGTTCACGCCGCTGACCCGCAGGCAGCATTGGCATCTTTGCAAGATTTTTCTTTCCATCTATTATCACAATATCTAAATTCCGGGCTATTGACCGATGCTGGAAACCATCATCGAGGATAATAATGCCCGGAGTAAACCGTTTCAACGCAAAGTCGACAGCACGTGTTCTTTTTTCATCTACAATAACAATCGTTTGGGGAAATTTGTTCGCAATCTGATATGGCTCATCACCACATATTAAAGCATCCCCAAACACTCTCGTACCATCAGAGACAAGGTGTAATCCTTTTGTTGTTCGTTTATATCCTCGACTGATCACGCAAGTTCTCATCCCTTGCTGTATAAAGTAACGTACGAGGTATTCTACGAAGGGTGTCTTACCGGTTCCGCCGGTCGTAAGATTACCCACAGAGATTACCGGTACCTTCGGGCGATGAATAGGAATTAGTTGAAAATCATAAGCAACATTACGAAGAAACATCACTAATCCGTACAGCCACGAAAAGGGAATTAGTATTTTAATTTCACCTGCCATAATACTATTCTGACCCAAGCGTTAATAATACTTCGGCGACACGCGATGACGCCCCTTTCGAACCAAGTCTTTCTTTAACGACCGAGAGTCTGCTAGAAATATCCTTTCGGAGTTTTTCGCTTTCTAACATTTTCAAAGCCTCTCGTGCGAGTCGTTGGGGAGTAACATTCAACTGTAAAAGTTCAGGAACAATCCTTTCACCGGCAACAATATTCACTAAGCCAATATTTTTTATGTGGACCAATAATCTTCCAATTAAATAAGATATCCATGAAGTTTTATATACCACGACCATCGGTGTTTGGTAGAATGCTGTTTCTAAAGTTGCAGTTCCGGATGTTACCAGTGCAACGTCTGAATTCTTCATGAGATCGTAAGTTGCATTTTGGAGAAGCCGCA
>JACQYX010000060.1 GCA_016207985.1 Ignavibacteriales bacterium
CCAACTCCGATATTTACTCGCGCACCGGAAAAGAATATGCTGTAAAAATCATCGCTTGCATAAGTGCCTAATTGGTTGAACGATTCTGTAGATTCCCACGGTGGAATCCAATTGGGTGTTGTCGATCCGAGAACTCGTTTGTAATCGAAATCACCATCACCAAAAAGAAGAACATACTTGGGCGGAGAAGTCCAGTTTAGATAGACATATCGAAGGTAATTTCGAACTGCGACGGGGGTTGGAGTACCGCCACCGAACTCATTATATATCTTATCGATATCTACAACTAGGGTCGTCAGAGGTTGTTTGCTCAGCTTATTGCGATATTCACTTAACCGCTGAGCAGCGGACATGAAATCTGAATGAGTGATAATGATATATTCCGCTTCATTCGGATCGCCGTGAAGATTTTGATTAGAAACCTTGGATAGCACCCCCGGTGTCTTAAATCCATTTTGTCCTACAACAAAAATCTCGCACACCGATCCTGAAGTTAATTCCAATTGAAATGTACAAACATCCGAATTAATTACGGGATTCGTTATGATTTGAACATCATCGAATTTCGTAACATCGAAAACAAATACCTGACCTCCGCTGAAGTAACTTATATTGTATTCAACAACTCCAGATGTATCTTGTGTGTGAAAGCTAAACTGATCATTCTGCGCCTTCAGCAGACGCTTATAAATTATTTCGTACCAATCGAGATATCCCCTACCACCTGAACTGGCTGTAGTGTACTGAATTCTTAATTGACTTTGTTCTTCTGAAAAATTTGGAAGTCGATTTGGATCAGATGGTGCCGTTACTGTGGTGTTGTAATAATTCTGATACTCATAAGAGGTACCATAAACATATGCTGTTGCCAATAATGAATCATGTTCATAAACTGAAAAATATGAAGATTGATCTGATATCGCTCCAAGGTTAAATTTATAACGAATGGGTTGCGTTACATCGAGACCCGGCAACTGATGCCGGTATACAATCTGACCACCGGAGATAAATGATTCTCCGAGCCATTCTATCCCTGATGAAAAAACATTTGTTTTATCATCCTCACGAAACACTCTCGCTTCTACTGTCGTTGGACGATATGGGTTGGTTTGAGAAAGTGATGGCACTTCTGTCATTAACTTGTTCTCACCATTGTTATAGGTCAGCCAATAATCGGTTTTGTCGGTATAATGATTAGTATAATGGCTATATGCTTTGGTCGAAGCATTGTAATTCCAACCGCTGGTACTCTTACCATAGAAGATGATGTAATCGTTTGCATCCAATTGTCCACTGGTACCGAGATCGAATATTAAAATATTATTCTGAGTCAGATCATCAACATATGGCGACTGAGGATTCATCGGTGGTTCTATTCCTCCATTGCTATATATTCCTATCGTTCTGGGATCTGCCGAAGAAGGGAGACCGGCATTGAGTAGTGCCTGCCCTGTGAGTTTATACATACCATCCTCGGTAATGTTGAAACGATACCAGGAACCATTACTTAAAACACTGCTTCTTAGCCCAGCTTCTTTAGAAATACTCAGACCAGACTCGACCAATTGGGATGCATCATCATTTATTGCCGTTGATTTGATTTTCGAAGCCGATTTGGTAGGCGATTCTGATATTCCAAAATTCACCCGAGCAACTATCCGGTTATATTTCCTGATTGTTTTTCTTGCTGCATCGTATTGCAACGGAGTAAATATCAAAGAGCCGAGAAAAATTCCTCTTGTCTCGCCGATGTGATCCAGCGCTGCAACAGATACGGGAAGATACTCTGAGATATTATATGCACCATCATCAAAAAAATATTCGGGGATAAGACCGGCATCTCCTTCTCGATATGAGGGGACGGGGGCGAGCATTACATTCGGTATCTCCTCGTAATCGATGTTTACAACTTCCACAGTATTTCCGACGAGTCCGGGAAATCTTATCGTGAATGAACGCATTAAAATTTCAGGTGTCCCAATCGTTTGGTTGGAATGATTGAAATATCTATTGAATGTGTAGCGTGTAACCTTAGAATCGTTAATAGAAAATGTTTCAGGTGCATCGTATTCCGGAGTGTACTCTACGAGTAAACCATTTCCATCAGATTGAATGATGTGTAGATCCTCTTGACTGAATAAGGAGGTACTAAGGAATGAACAAAAGAAAAAGATGCAAATGAATGGAAGCAATGAGCCAGTCCCTTGCATGGAGGATATTCTCGAGCCAAATAAATAAAAAACCGAATATCGCCAAAACTTTGACATTCGGTACTTACACCGGCTTTTTTGAGTTTTCACGATTGTTAAGGGTACAAAAATAGTGATTAATGACTATAATAACTGCTTGCGTTCTATGTTTACTGCAAGCTGAATAAACCTTTAACAATTTAGAATATCGTAACTCCGGCTTTATCAATTGGTAATTTATTGGAATAAATATATAGAAAGTTTCAGTTATTGTCAAGAAAATTGTTGATTTTCAGTTAAAAAATTCATAGATTATGTAGCAAATCTTTTGATTTCCTCATAATTTTTGAATAGCATGCCAAAACCTATAGGCATTCTCTTCGTAGCAAGCGAAGCTGAACCTTTCATAAAGACAGGAAGTATCGGGGACATTGCGGGGAGTCTGCCAAAAACGTTAAAAGCGTTAGGGCACGACATCCGCGTTATGCTTCCCGGATACGGATCCATCAGCAATCGAAGGTTTCAGATTCACAATCTCCTTCGAATGAAGGATATTGAAGTACCGGTCGCATCAACGATGGAACTTGCACACGTGAAATCATCCTACCTGTGCAGCGAGAATCATAAAGTGTTGGTATATTTTCTTGCAAACGATCGTTACTTTAATCGAGACGGTTTATATTATCATCCTGAAACAAAGAAATACTTTAACGATAATGATGAACGTTTCATATTCTTCTGCCGAGGAATTCTGGAAACATTAAAGCGCTTACACTGGCAACCGAATATCATACATTGTAACGATTGGCAAGCCGGACTAATTCCTGCATATCTTAAAACTACCTATAAGAATGATCCGTATTATAAAAACATTAAGACTGTTCTTACTGTATACAGTCTTGCATCCCATGGTTCCTTTCCAAGAAGCTCTTTTGAAAAAACAGGATTACCATCGAACATATTAAACGGAAACGGAAAAGAATCGGATCGCCTCAACTTTTTAAATATCGGGCTCACATATGCCGATATCATCACAACGTTTGGCAATAAAGCTGAAAGGGGTATAGTAAAATATCCCCACGATGAATTGGAAAAAGTACTCCAAGTCCGCAAATCGGCAATTGTCTCCATGAACCCAGATAACGGCACCAACCAGGAAATGCTCGCCCATAAACTTATCGATATCTACCGCGATCTTGTAAAGAGCAACGGATGAACAATATCGGCATTTTTCTAGATCGTGACGGAACAATCAATCACGAAGTAGACTTTCTCCGCTTACCAACCGACCTAAAACTTATAGAAGGTTCCGCTGCGGCAATTCAAGAAGCAAACAAACTCGGTTGGAAAGTTTTTATCATCACCAATCAATCAGGTATCGCACGGGGAATTCTGACCGAAGAACAACTTCGACATATTCATAAAGTACTCATTGAGAAGTTGGAAGCGAATGGTGCAGCTATCGACGCAATTTACTACTGCCCGCACCATCCGGAAGTTGGTCAACCGCCATACCGAATGGAATGCGATTGCCGGAAACCAAAAATCGGGATGTTGAAATACGCTGTCAACGATTTTAATATTTCGCTTCAGAATTCATTCATAATCGGAGATAAATTAATCGACATCCAAACCGGAAATAACAGCGGAATGACATCAATTTTGGTACTCACCGGTTACGGCAGAGAGGAACTAAAACACTGCAGAGAACAAAACGTTCATATCGATTACGTTGCAGAAAATCTCTTTGATGCAATCCAGTTTGTTAAAAGAACCGTCTATCAAGAACAACACTCTAATACTTCACCATATCTGAAATCATGAAATACATCAGAATATTAAGTCTTCTTATCGTAGGTATTCTCGTAGCTATAATCGGCTGCAGCGACGATCCTTCTCTCCTCGGTATCGGATTGATATCTCCGCAAGATACAATCGGGCTACAACAAATCGAAATCAAAGCCGACTCAACACGAACGGTTATTAGCCGCATTAGCGGTTCTTTGAGCACTCTGGTAGGAAAGTATCACGATCCAACAACAAGTACAACCACGGCGGTAAAAGCATTACTCCAATTCGAGGGCTTCACCAATATTCCCGATAGTGCTATAATTGACACAGCGTACATAACCATTAATTTGAATTACAGATTTAAAGAAATGAACGGCTTTATTCGGTTTTATGTTCACGAAATGGATTCCTCATGGAGTGAATCTACATATAAATGGGACAGTCTAACCAGCACTTCATACAATCCGGTCTACGACGCGATCTTCGA
>JACQYX010000334.1 GCA_016207985.1 Ignavibacteriales bacterium
ACGCTTAAGTCCAGAAACGCCATGGAAAAAGATTGCAGGGATGAGGGATGTTCTCATTCATGAATACTTTGGAGTTGATTTGAAGCTGACATGGGAAGTTTTACAAAAAGAATTACCACCGTTGAAGAAATCAATCGAAGTCATCAGACAACAACTCGGTCAAATCCGCCTCGATGTATCATCGAGGTGATCTTTAGAAAATATCAAATTGCCTTTCTCAGATTGAATCCAAGCAGTACTACGAATGCGAACGCCCAGAACGAGCCGACACCCGGACCGAAGAATCCATCGTAAAATCCGAAAAGCAATCCGAAGAAAAAGAAGAAAGTATTTTTCGGAAGTTTAGCACCGCTGTCTTTATCGCTGAACTTGGGTGTTACAAAAGTATAGATTGCTATCGCTAAGAGTAACCACGGAATTAGATGTCCCAGGAAATCGGAGGCAATTTGTTGGACGAGCCAAGCGCCAAGAACTGTTCCGACTGCTGTAAAAACTACTCCAGCCAATCCCTCTCGTATGCTGACGACATTGTGCTTTCGATAATACATGGTTGAAGTGAAACTCCCGAAGCTCGATTGGAATTTATTAGTACCGAGTGCGGCGGGGGGTGGAAGTCCGATTCCAAGCAGCACAGGCAGTGTGAGTAGACCACCGCCGCCAGCGATAGAATCGACAAATCCGGCGGTGAGACCGGTAGCAAAAAGCAAAGGTAAAAACCAGATGGACTCAATCATAAAGATTTAATTTAAAATAGCCCCGACATTTGGTAAATCCATCCATTCGGGACATGTCGGGGTTTTAAGGATAAAAAATGATATTGGGTTTCAACCTCAATATTTTTGGACTAAAGTCCAATATATTTTCGATGATAAAATCCACGATCTAAAGATCATGGCAATGTATTTAATAAACTTGGGAGATATAGTTCAAAGACACCATTGAATCTATTTGGTTAACGTAAAAAGGTAAAAACCAGATTCATTCAAGCATGTTTTTATTTCACTGCAATAACCAGCATTTCAAAATCGTTGGTCGTCAATGGTTTCGAACGGCTGAATGCCCCACCCTCGCATCCATAAATATCGATGGTCTTAAAATTAAGCGACTTCAAATACCACGAAATCTCGGACGGTGTATAATACCGCTCGTTGCAGGAAAGAGTTTTTTTCTTGCCGTCGTCATCCGTTGCTTCAAAGGTTGAAGTATCACGAAAAGTTTTCAGATCAAATGAATTTGCAGAGCTTATTCCATCTCCAACACCCGTGTTGATGAAATCTTTTACTGAATGGTAGAGGGGATAGAGCGCGCTGAGCGTAGTGAGAATCAGTTTTCCGTTTGTCTTCAAAGCTTTGGAAGCGTTCTCTAATATTTTAAAATTCATCTCATCAGTTTCCATGAGCGGAAACGCACCCTCGCAAATCATCATTACCAAATCGAATTCGTTCTTGAAATTCAAATTCCTTGCATCTTTGCATACGAATCTAACCTCTACACTATTTTCTTTTGCTTTTTCTCTCGCTCGTTGTAGTTGGGATTCAGATAAATCTATGCCCGTTACTTTGTACCCTCGCTTCGCTAATTCAATAGCATGTCTGCCAGTGCCGCAGCCGATGTCGAGAATGATTTTCGATTTATCGAAATTCAACTCCTTCTCGATAAAGTCAACTTCGCCAATTGTACCCTGTGTAAACGGCTCTTTGTCGTACGTTCGGGCGTAGTTAATAAATAATTCTTTATACCAAGGTTTCATTTTTCAGCCAGAGGATAATGCGGTGCGATATCAACCGGTATATCAGTCAGTCTACCGAGTATCTTTTGCATCTGAGGATTCATAATAGCGTATTTGTCAAGCATAGCTTTTGCTTTGTCATAACTTCCTTCCGCTTGGATCGTCATGATCTCACAGGTTAATTTTTTCATTCCATCCTTAATCTTTTCAAAGTTTACACTGAACTTATTCGTAATCTCATCGTACTTGAAAGCTCCTTCATCAAAAAGATAATTGAATTGCAGGGCCATTCCTCTTCCGTGAGCTTCTTTGATTCCAAAACGGACAGATCGGAAAGCACCGGCAAGATATGTAACATACATTTTTTCCTCAAACGATTTTTCAATCTCACCTTTATCAATAAGATGCTGAAGCATGAAAAGACCCGAAATATCTGCTTTCGCTTCTTCGAACGCTGAATTAAGTTCTTTCAAAGATTGACGTACCGTCGTCTGTTTGCCATCCACAGTGATGTTCTGCGGACCTAAGCCGTGCATTAACTCGTGTGCAAGTATGTGTGTGAAGAATGGCTCGAAAGAGATCAACGATTGCTGCTTCTCATCGACGGCATATTTTGAGATTGGAATAAGCACCTTGTTGAACTTCGCTTCCATGATATTTTTCAACATCACACGCTTGCTGCCTTTTTCTGCCGTTACTTTTTCATCGTTGGGAAGATTGAACGCCGCCGTCTGTACCCCGGCACGACACTCGCCACCCGTCACAATTAAATCGACAACCCGAATCGGTGACGACTCACCCAGCTTAGGATTGCGAAACTTCGGATTGATGGGAAGATTGTTTTCGATCTCTTGCAAGTAGGAAGAGAACTTTGCAAGCTTTTTGGTTTCAACATCGTTGCGGAGAGTGATGAACGCTTCGAATGCGGCTTTATAATTGAACAGCTCATCCATATAAACTTCGTACGGACCGATTGTCGGCTCGATAGGGCTATCTAATTCCATCCACGCTACATCGCTATCGTAATAATCGTTGTTGAGGAAAGCATCAGCACGCTTAGTGAGCAAGTTCTTTAATGTTGCATTGTCTGTCAGTTCCGCAGCTTCACGTAAAAGCTTTGCGGTAGGTGCGAGTAAATCTTTGTACTCTTCGCTGTATGAAATAGTTTTGACTTTTCCATTTTCATCGGTGTGGATTGTATAGAAGAAACCGGTTGCTTTGCTTTTCTCGGCTTCGGGCAATGTGGAAACCCATTTTTCGAATTCCTCTTTCTTCATATCTTCGGGATAATCAAGAGCTTTCTTATCGCCTGCGGAGAGTTTTGAAACATCTGCTTTAATTTCTGTCGGTGCGAAGCGTTTGATTTTTTCTTTGAGTGTCAGCGGTTTCTGTTGTGCGTTTAATTGGAAGGAGAAAAGTATAGAACAAATAATAAGGATTCTTAATAACGATTTCATATATACCTCGATGAAGTTTGTCATGATTTATTTACAATTCCGTTTTCTCAGATATTAGCGGAATAGCACTAAAATAGGGGATAGAAGGGGAAAAAGCAAACGAGCATAAGATGTGAGTCTTAGTTTAAATTTGAATAGCCCCGAACTCCCGCCTGCTGCGGGCAGGTCAGTTCGGGGTAACAATAATATCCAAAGATGGGGGTTTCAACCCCATAACTATGGGACTGAAGTCCAATATATTTTTTAAATAATTTATCCCCACGATGAATCGTGGGGCAATTAATGTGTAAATTAGTTAATAACTTATGTTGCGCACAGGGACTCAACCCCCACCCAAACCCTGGGCTGTCCAAAAAGAAAAAATTATTGTCTGCCTGAGCTTGTCGAAGGCTCATTTTTACTCACTCTCACATTTCGACAAGCTCAATGTGACACGCTTTCGGACTTATTGGACAGCCCCAAGGCAGGGAGAGGAATGAGTTCAATATTGGAGTTCGTTACTTTTTTAGCCAGCCAACGGTTTTCAACAAAATCTCCGATGTATACGGCTTGTTCAAGAAAACTACCTCTTCTTTCATTTCTGCAACTGAGACATCTTGCGCCAAGCCACTAACTGCAACTACTTTTACCTTCGGATTCATTTTACTTATTACACGAATTGTATCTACTCCACCCATGTTGGGCATCATCATATCTGTCAGAAGAAGTGCGATTCGGTTCTTATGTTCCGAATACAATGCTATAGCTTCAATACCATCGTTTGCAGTCAATACAGTATAACCGTATGTTACCAATGTTGATTTTGTGATCTCCCGTATAGTTGCTTCATCGTCGACGACAAGGATAAGTTCACCATTTCCAACAGGCAGTTCCTCTTTTTCTTCTTCTATCTCCAGTTGTACTCCTTCCTGAGAAGGAAGGTAGACTTTAAAAGTTGTACCTTTACCGACTTCACTATACACATTCACAAAGCCACCATGGGATTTGACAATCGAAAGAACTGTCGCAAGACCTAATCCTGTTCCCTTTCCAAGTCCCTTGGTGGTGAAGAACGGTTCAAAGATTTTATCAATAATCTCTGGTGACATCCCCGTTCCCGAATCGGTGACGCTAATGACAACATGCGGTCCGGGTTTTGCATCAACATGTAGATGTGAGTACATATCATCAAGATTTATATTTTCGGCTTTTATGGCAATTGCCCCACCCTTCGGCATAGCATCGCGTGCGTTCACGCAAATGTTCATTAATATCTGGTGAATTTGAGTGGCATCTCCAGACATAGTCCAGAGATTTTTTGGTATATCAGTAGTTAGAGTAATTGATTTTGGAAAAGTCTCGTTGAAAATCTTCTTAATCTCACCAATTAGATGTCGTATCTGAATAATTGTGCGTTCACCTTCAACACCCCGAGCAAACGAGAGTATTTGTTTGATTAGGTTAGCCCCTCGGTTTGTAGTTGCTTCAAGCATTTCTAACATCTTAAGGGTTTGCTCGTCTTTAAATTTACAGCGTAAAATATCCAGGGAAAGAAGAATTGGACCTAACACGTTGTTGAGATCGTGTGCAATACCACCTGCCAAAGTTCCGATGCTTTCCATTCTTTGATTGCGCAACAATTGTGCTTCTATTTTTTTCTTCTCGGTAACATCGTTGACGAATCCTTCATAAAAAAGAGTTCGCCCAGATTTATCTTTTACAGCGTGTGAAGTCAAATCGATATAAATTTGTGTCCCATCCTTTTTCTTCCATAGGACTTCCAGGTTAATGGCAAATCCTTTTCGATCGTATTCGTTAATAGCTGATCTGCGATCATCGGGATTAAAATATATATCCGTTTCAAGATTTCGTGTTAGAAGTTCATCAATTGAAGTGTATCCCAGTAATTCTGCTAATCTGGGATTTGCAGACAGGAATTTACCATCGGGTGTTGATTGGAATATTCCGACTGGTGCCCAAGTTACAATATTACGGTATTTTTCTTCACTATCTTTCAATGCTTGTTCTGTTTGTTTGCGATCAGTGATATCCGTCCAGGATCCAACAATCTCGGTCGGACGGTCGGAAACATCACGCAGAACTCTGAATTCATCATATATCCAAAGGACAGTATCATCGTTTCGTAGGAACCTGTACTCGTGAGCATGGAAGTCCTTACTGTTTAGGATAGTCATAATACTCAGAGTACGTTCACGATCCTCAGGATACATGTGTGTTACCCACCAGTCCGATTTTAGGGCATCTTCTACTTCGTAACCTAGAATCCGTTTGATGTTTTGAGTTACCCATATTGGAATTGTATATTGACCTTCTATTTTTGCAGCATATAGGATTGTAGGACTTGCGGCAAGCAGTCGGTTCAGATTATCCGATGCTTCCTTGAGCGACTGTTCTGCTCGTTCGCGTTCAGCTTCGCGTTTTTCTAGAGAGACAGCCATCCCATTGAATGTGTGAGCCAAATGTTTGATCTCCCTGATCCCGCGAATATCTCTGGCTCTTGTCTGTAAATTTCCAAAGGCTATTTCCTGTGCCGCATTGCGAAGTGAATTTAATCCACGAACAATGAATAACTCATTACTCAATGCACCAATAAATAGTATCACAATGGCTGCGATTCCCAAAACAACCAAATTTCGATTGAAAGTATTATTTATTTCTTGAAACACGAGATTCTCAGGGATGTTCAATACAACAGACACACCACTGGGCGAGAATCTACTTTTAATTGTGGAGTAAGCGTATATTTGTAGTATTCCATTAGTGTCATTAGCCCAGATAACACCTTGAGTTTGAGTAAGTTTATCAAGGATATGAGAAAATTCAAAAGCCGGATGGCCAATCTTACCTTCACCATCGGGATACCGAGCAAGTAGAATACCGTTCTTATCGATCTTGCTCATCGTAGAGCCCTGTGGGAGTTGCTTTGCTACACGTGTTTCTAGCTCGCCCAGTTTTTCTATGTTTAATGCTGCGAAAACTACTCCTTGCTTTTTCCCATTTTCGTCTAACAAAGGATAAGCTAAATTAATTGATGGTTTACCCGTAATTCGTCCAATTTGATATTCACCTATCGCGAAGTCTCCAGTTTGTAAAGCTTTTTGAAAATATCCCCTATCAGCTAAATTAGTTTGCTTGTTCAATGGTATTGCACTACCGATAACATTACCTTGAGTATCACAAACACCAAAATTAGTATAACGTTTGAAATGGCTCAACAATCCAACCAAGAACTTGTTACATTGATCGGGCTTTATTTCCTCCGTATGAAATACATATGATACAGTAATTAGAAGCTGCCTTGTTGCATCCATCATATCCTGTTCTTGGACTGCAATGATATGTGCTAACCGGATGGCATAATCTTGAGCTTCATCTTTTTCACGTTGCCGTTCTTCATTTATTGTGTATATGGCTAAGAATAAGCCAGGGATTACTGCTATAATTATCAAAAGTAAGAGTCGAACTCTTAGGCTAAAAAAAAGTTTTTTATTCATGGTGAAACCTTTTTCATTGTCTAATAAAATATAATAAAAACTCAATAATACATCAAACCTTTTCTGAAGATTTTAGAGTTGTAAATTGTATTGTCAATAACAAACAATTTTCGTATTATTTACAACCCATGATAGAATCGAATAATCAAAAAACTGCTTTAATCATATCGACACTGTCGTCGTTTACAACTCCATTTATGGTTTCTGCTCTCAACGTTGCACTGCCAACATTGGGAAAAGAATTTTCACTTGATGCTATTGCTTTAAGCTGGGTTGCAACATCGTACCTTTTGGCTGCCGCGGTTTTCCTGATCCCGTTCGGAAGGATAGGTGATATTCATGGAAGAAAGAAAATTTTCATTTATGGTATTGCCGTCTATTCATTTTTTTCTTTGCTCATAGTATTTGCAAATTCCGGAAATATTTTAATCCGCCAGAGGCGGACGAGGGTTTAATTCCCCGCCCCTTGGGGCGAATAAATAAATAAAATGTATTTGATACCCCGCTGCTTACGGCGGGGTAGTTCATTTCGGCTTACGCGGTTTGCAGGGAATCGGTGCGGCGATGGTTTTTGGAACTTCAACTGCAATACTTTTATCCGTAACTCCTCCTAATAAAAGAGGACACGTGTTAGGTATAAACGTTGCCGCTGTTTATTTGGGCTTATCTCTCGGACCTTTTTTAGGTGGACTGTTAACGCAATACTTCGGCTGGAGATCTATTTTTTATGTCAATGTTTTGTTAGGGGTATTAATAGTTATCTATACAATCTGGAGACTGAAAGGAGAGTGGGCTGAAGCGAAAGGCGATAAGTTCGATCTCGTCGGATCATCTTTTTTTACTATTGCAATGTTAGCGTTGATGTATGGATTGTCTAAGCTACCGCACGAAGCAGGTGTGTGGACTCTCGCCATCGGAATAATATTTCTTATCATGTTTGTTATTTGGGAAAGCCGCATACAGAATCCCATTTTAGATATCAGATTGTTTACGCACAATACGGTGTTCGCAATGTCGAATGCCGCGGCTTTAGTCAATTACAGTGCAACCTCGGCTGTTACATTTCTGCTGAGTTTTTATTTGCAATATGTAAAAGGACTTCCTCCAAGAATGGCTGGCATAGTGTTAGTATCCCAGCCGATTTTTATGACGCTCATCTCTCCGGTCGCAGGCAGATTATCGGATAAAGTCGAGCCGCGCATCCTCGCATCAAGCGGGATGGCATTTAGTGTGTTAGGACTTGTTCTCTTCATGACAATTGGAAGTGATTCATCGCTCACGTTCGTCACGATAAATCTAATCTTATTAGGAATTGGGTTTGGACTTTTTTCCTCTCCAAACACAAATGCGGTAATGAGCTCGGTAGGCAGGGAGGTTTATGGAGTTGCCTCTGCCACTCTCGGCACAATGCGGTTAACCGGTCAAATGTTGAGTATGGGATTAGTGATGCTGATATTTTCGTTAATCATCGGTAGAGTGCAGATAACGCCCGAGTACTATCCGCAGTTCATGCACAGCATAAGGTTGGCGTTTGGTATATTTGCTTCATTATGTTTTGTAGGGATATTCGCCTCTCTTGCAAGGGGGAAAGTACGCTGATCAATTAATAATCCGTACCTGAGGTTACACAGTTGGAGTTCCATTAACCACTCGGTTGGTTGAATTGCCATTATGACTGAACTCAACCCCCACCCAAACCATGAGGTTATCCAAAAAGCAGTCTTGTCATTTCGGGTATAATGTTCAGAAAGTGTTGCTCAGATGACTGTAAATTGTTTTTGTATAAGTAATTATGGAAACTAAGATTAAAACAGTTCAAAGATCAGCGAATAATTATTAAAAAAACATTGTATTGATTGTGGTTCAGCCCACGTTAAACGTAATGGAACAGTTAATCAAAAACATCAACGATGGTTATGTAATTCATGCGACCGTTCGTTTGTATGGCGAAATAAAACCAACAAACATCTTCGACACTTTGTTTGGTTCAAGCAATGGCTCGTTGAAGGA
>JACQYX010000335.1 GCA_016207985.1 Ignavibacteriales bacterium
CGTATGAAAATGAACGAGAAATCCCCGTGAACAAACTATTACGCATTTTGTACAATGTATAGAACGCACCGACAAGCATTCCTCCTATAGCGATATAGCGGACATAATTCTTCCAAACAAGTGTAAGCTCAGTAGTCCAGTCGGTAATAGATTCTGGATTATCGCGGTGAATGAAATAAGCTATGATTGGTGTCAGCAATCCCCAAGCAAGCACACCGCCGCTGAAGTTTATAGCACCAAGTTTTGGACCGATAATGTATCCGACACCAAAGTATGCCGGATTCATTCCTGGGGCACGAAGCATAAGAGTACCTTTTGAGAGGGAAACGATCTTTTGCCAGCCGGCTGCAATGAATTTAAACTCGACCAGTGCGCTAAAAAATGCACCTACTCCCATTCCAGCAAATAGAAAACGTGAATTTTGAACTCCGCTTTGCCCTGATTTATGAATCTCCGCCGCTGCAATTGATTCTGGGAAAGGAAGTTCGGCATCTTCGACTAAAACCCGACGCAGTATGGTAACGAACATAATCCCTAAAATTCCGGCAACAATTAATATGATCGTCGAAAGAATATAATGTTCAAGCGAGAAGAAAGGATTCCATATCGAGGCGATAAAAAATGCGGGCAGTGTAAAGATAGCACCCGTCGCAATATTTCCACCAATTGAACCTACCGTCCGGGCTGCATTCTCTTCTAACAACGTTCCTTTCATTGCTTTCAGGACAGCCATTCCAATAACAGCAGTAGTATATGTTGCAGCGATTGTCATACCTGCTTTTAAACCGAGGTATGCATTGGCGGCTCCCATCATTACAGCCATGAGAACACCAAGGAATACGGCTCTGAATGTGAACTCAGCCATTTTTATTTCCGGTGAAACGAACGGTACAAATTTTTTCTCTTCGATCATAGATGATTACTTTCTGATTGCTTGATGTAATATAGTGTGATAAAAAGATTTTCTACAATCCAAAACGATAAGACATCTGTACAAATCCTACTGCCATTGCTGGATTAAAATCTATTCCGCTTGAGTTATAAAATGGGCGTTCTTTCCATTCGGCCGTTCCGAATGATGCTATTCCTTCAAGCGATATTGTGAAGCTTTCATTTAATAGAAAAGAAACCCCGGCACCACCGCCGACACTGATACCATTGAGACCGAGTGTTCCAAGTTCATCTTCGTGCAGTGTTCCACCTGTATATGCTATAAGTGCCAAACAGTACGGCTCCACACTACCTCGTGAGAAAATATATTTACCCACCGCTGAAAGATTCAGGACAGTAACATCGAGCTCGGACATTTTATTTATTCCACCGATGTTCAATAGAACGTCATCGACGGTTTTCATAAATCCATAAGTATTAATGCCAATCGCCCAGTGATTGTCAAGATGACGAAAATAGGAAATGATAAATGAAAGATTAGTTCCACCCTCTGCATCCGATGGGACATTGAACATATCCTTCTCGAACGCATGTGCCGCACCCAAACCGAATGAAACTTCGTTCAACAAGGTAGGTACGTCCGAATCTTCTTGAGCATTTAAATTTTGAAGTGATATAACCATACCAATCAAAATCATGATAAATACTTTCATATGGGTCCTTTCCATTAATAATGAATCGATCGTTATTGATAATGATGTTTTATGCTTTTATAGTGGATGAATGTACAAATCTCTTGTCAAGTTTTCAAATATACAATTTTTTATATCTCCTTATTCTTTCATAACCACCGTGTGGCCCCGTGCCTGTTGCAACATAAACGATCGGTTAACTTTTTAGATGAATCGAGCAATTTTAATGAAATAAACCAATATTCACCCCACAGTATAGGAAAGTAGAAGATCATATCACCGGTAGATTAGGGGGAAATTTGTTAATTCATTTATCGGAGATTCAACAAGTGGAATTCAACAAAAGAATTATTATATTTGTTCGTCACGAAAATAATCCTCTGAATATTACCCTGTTCGGGATTGTATGTTCTCTCCTTAAATCCAAAGCATCAATCAATAACATCGATTCACAAAATTATTTATGTCAATACTACACAAACGCGAACTAAAACATACTGCCGCATTCAGACGCCGGCGTGCCCTGAATTGGTTAACACTCGGTTTGACCTATGCATCGATGTACATGGGTCGGTACAATCTATCGTTTGCCAATAAATCACTATCCGATACTTACGGATGGGACAAAACAGAGATCGGCTCTATCATTACGATTGCATTATCGATTTATGGAATATCGGCATTGTTCAATGGACCAATTGCAGACCGCATCGGTGGACGGAAAGCCATGCTAATCGGCGTTTTCGGCGCGGTTGTTTTCAACATCGCATTCGGCCTCGGAGCTTACATTGGATTTCTCGGAACAGGAACGGTCCTAATCGGATACTTTGCCAGTGCATGGGCATTGAATATGTATTTCCAATCTTATAGTGCACTTGCGCTTATCAAAGTAAATTCCAGCTGGTTCCATGTGCGAGAGCGTGGTGTTTTCTCGGCAATCTTTGGCTCAATGATCCAGAGCGGGAGAGCACTGATATTCTTTGTAGGGGGAATCGCTGTAACTTTCTTACCGTGGCAGTGGGTATTCTTTATTCCTGCGGGCGTAATGTTGTTGATGGGTGTTCTTACTTATTTCTTCGTTGGGGATAATGCGGAAGATACAGGGCATCATTATTTCGATACGGCTGATGA
>JACQYX010000336.1 GCA_016207985.1 Ignavibacteriales bacterium
TATCTTTGTCATAAAAACGATATGCCCCTTTTTAACGGGGCACTCTTAAACAAAAGGTAGTGAAATATGAGAACGAAAACAAGCTCAGCTCGATTTTATACATGAGTTCGACAATTGATACCAAGAGATTATAGGAGTCCGCGCTATGGAGTTGAAATGTAATTAAAACGGTGTTTCTTCAGGAATCGAAATAGGCGGCATCATCATGGATTCTAATTTTTCAAAGCCCGCATATTCTTTATGAAATTGTAAACGAACCATACCCGTCGGACCATTTCGCTGTTTCCCAATGATGATCTCAGCGATTCCTTCGGATGATATATTGCCGAGATTGTCGTCCTTTATTGTATCGATATTATAAGTTTCAGGACGGTGAACGAAAAGTACGACATCAGCATCCTGCTCGATCGCACCCGATTCGCGAAGATCTGAAAGTTGAGGTCGCTTGTCGCCGCGTGTTTCAACCGCTCGGTTAAGCTGTGAAAGTGCCATAACGGGAATGTCAAGCTCTTTTGCCAACGCTTTGAGTGAACGGGAAATCATCGAAATTTCTCGCTCACGAGATTCGGCATTTTTTGGACCTTGTATGAGTTGCAGATAATCTACAATAATTAATCCGATATCATGTTCGGCTTTTAGGCGTCTCGCCTTCGCACGAAGCTCTAATATACTAAGAGCAGGTGTATCGTCGATGAAAATTTTTGCTTCGGCTAAACGTCCAACATTTCTGATGAGGTTTTTCCATTTATCTTCGTGCAGCCTGCCTGTACGTAATTCATGAGCATTTACTTTCGCTTCGGAAGAAAGCATGCGGATAATAAGCTGCCTTTCAGACATTTCGAGACTGAAAATTGCTGCAGCGGTACGCTTTTCTTTATGGAGTGCAGCATTGCGTGCGGTGGAGAGGGCGAAAGCAGTTTTCCCCTGACTCGGTCGTCCGGCTACTATAATTAAATCCGATTTTTGGAACCCACCTGTTTTTTCGTCGAGTGCCGGAAAACCGCTCGGAACTCCAATAACACCACTGTGTTTACCGTGAATCTCTTGCAACATTTCGAACGTTTCGTGTAAAGCACGATTAATAGGAACGAAAGATCGCTTCATTCGCCGTTCTGAAATCTGGAATATCTTCGATTCCGCTTCATCGAGCAGCTCGAGAGCATCTTCAGTATCGCGGTACGCTCTTGATGCAACTTCAGACGAAGCAGTGATAAGATTTCGCATCAATGCTTTTTCTAAGACAATCCGAGCATGGTAATCGACGTTGGCTGCGGAAGTTGTATCGTGTGTTAGTTCGGTTATGTATACACGATCTTCTTCTGCGTTCAATTGACCACGTCGTCTAAGCTCTTCGACTATCGTGACTGCGTCGATAGGATCACCTTTTTCGAAGAGCGACATCATCGCCTGGAAAATTTTATAGTGAGTCGGATTGTAAAAACTCTGTGGATCTAAAATCTCGAGCACCTTGGGCACAGCTTCCCTCTCGATAAGCATGGCACCCAATACAGCTTTCTCTACATCAACTGCTTGTGGTGGAATGTGGCTGGCATTCTGTGGCGACTCGATTTGGACCGGGCTTTCGATATTCTTTTTTGACTTTGCCATACTTACTGTGCCTTTACTTCATCGTAAGCTTTTCGAAACATTTTCATGTCTTCCCATGTTGGATATTTCCAATTAGGATTTCTTAATAGTGCCGCAGGATGATAAGTTACGATGAGTTTAGTACCGTGGAAGTCGTGTATTTTCCCTCGCAAAGCAGTCAGACTCTCATTCGTTTGTAATAACCATTGTCCGGCAATTCTACCCAGGCATATGATAAACTTCGGTTTGATAATTTCAATCTGTTTATAGAGATGCGGTGTACAAGATTCCATTTCGATCGGTTCAGGATCACGATTATTAGGCGGACGACACTTTAATATGTTACATATGTAAACTTCTTCACGTTTTAAATTTACAGCAGCGAGGATTTTATTAAGAAGCTGTCCCGCTCTCCCGACAAATGGCTCACCCTGAGCATCTTCATCCGCACCTGGGGCTTCACCGACGAACATGACTTCAGCTTTAGGGCTACCTACACCAAACACAAAATTTAAACGCGTATGACCAAGCGGGCACTTTACACAAGTATCGATATTTTTTTCAAACTCATCGAGCGAATTCACATTTGCCCACGGCTCGTTAGAGAACTGTAAGATTTCTTCTTTTGACTGCGTTTTCTCTGCCCGATCCTTGTCGGTATAAAGAATGTTTCCAAATAGATCTTGCTGCTGCATTAAGTATCGTTTAGTATTATCGATGAGTTCTAATATTTCTTTAGCAGGCACTATATTGTATTAACTAAATTAGTTTTGATAATTTATTCAAAATTATGTTTGCCACTTCAAATTTCGGCATCTTCTTCAGGCGTTCAATCTTACCAGTTTTGGAAATAATGGTTACAATATTCGTATCTGTCTCGAAACCAGCACCTTCCTCCATCGGATTATTTAAGACAATCAGATCGAGTCTCTTTTCTTTCAATTTCTTTTTCGCATTTGCGACACCATCTTCCGTTTCCAGGGCGAATCCTGCAAGTATGCACTTCCCCTTCTTTTCCCCAATGTGTTGAAGAATATCTTTCGTTTTTCGTAGTTCAATTGTAAAAGTCGGTGTATCCGAACTCTCTTTTTTTATTTTATTCGAAGCGGGTTTTAATGGTGTAAAATCTGCAACTGCCGCCGCCATAATGATCGCATCCTTGTTCTTACGATGTTTCATCACTACCGTAAACATTTCTTTGGCAGTCTGTACATTGTAGCGTTGAACATGTCTCGGTGTTTGTAAATGAACATTACCCGATATCAGGATTACTTCTGCACCTCTCTGTGCAGCGGCATTAGCCAACGCGAAACCCATTTTCCCCGACGAGCGATTACCGATGAACCTAACCGGATCGATTGGCTCATAAGTTGGTCCGGCTGTAATGAGAATCTTTTTTCCTTTAAAATCTTGATGAATATAATTCAGAATATTATCAAGAGCTTTTTGAATCTTTGGAAGATTGGGCAACCTTCCTTGTCCCACTAATCCGCTTGCCAACACACCGTGTTCGGGTTCAAGAACATAATAACCCAATTCCCTTAGTGCAGTAATGTTAGCTTGTGTCGATGGATGCCGAAACATGTCTACATCCATTGACGGTGAAAGCACTACCGGTCCACGCATAGCAATTGCTAAGGTTGTAACTGCGTTATCAGTGTATCCGTGAGCAAGTTTTGCGAGGGTATTTGCTGTTGCCGGTGCGATTAGCATGAGATCAGCCCATTGTGCCAGATCAATATGCCGAGTGCTTGCTTGTAGTGAGCCTGAGTTTGGTCGAGGAAAACTTCCAACAATAACCTCACTCTGTGAAAGTGTCGAGAGTGTCAATGGTGTAACAAA
>JACQYX010000337.1 GCA_016207985.1 Ignavibacteriales bacterium
GATAAAATTGCGGTCGTTGGTGTTAACGGCTCTGGTAAATCCACGTTTGCAAAAATTCTTGCCGGCAATGAACCATTCCAAAGTGGTGAGAGAAAAATTGGATACAATGTAATCCTTTCTTACTTCGGTCAGCATCAGGCAGAGGAACTTGATCTTTCAAAAGAAGCCATTCAGATAATTGATGATATTGCGATTGGGGAAATCCGAACAAGGCAGAGAACAATACTCGGTTCATTCCTTTTCCACGGCGATGATGTTTTCAAAAAAGTATCTGTACTATCAGGCGGTGAAAAAAGCCGGCTCGCGCTGGCAATAATGTTATTGCAGCCTGTCAATTTTTTGATTATGGATGAACCGACAAATCACCTCGATATGCGCTCTAAAAAAGTTCTGCAAGACGCACTCACGGAGTACGAAGGAACTTATATAATCGTTTCTCACGATCGCGCTTTTCTCGATCCGATCATAAATAAAGTTATCGAATTCAGTCTCGGAAATGCTCGCACGTACCTTGGTAATGTCTCAGATTATTTAGCGAAGAAAAAGGAAGAGCGAGAATCCATTACACAGGAATCTCAACGAGTCGAGTCGTCGACCGAAATCGCTAATCCCTGCCTTAGCGGCAGACAGGCGAAATCCGAAATCCGACCACAAGCTTCTCAACTTTCAGAGAAAGACCGTAAGCGTCTCGAGGCAGAAAAGCGTAATAAACTCCACAAGCTCCTCCTTCCTCACAAACAAAAGCTTGACGAAATAGAAAAAGAAATTTCACGGATTGAATCCCGTAAAAACGTAATCCAGATTTTGATGGCAAATCCCGATTTCTATAAGGATGGAGAGAAAGCGAAAGACACCTCTCACGAATATAAAGAATTGCTCTCTAGGCTGGATGAAATGTACTATTCGTGGAACGAAGTAACACACACGATAGAGGATATCCAATCGAAAGAAAAATAAATCAGTTGACTTTAGCTACGATTAGTGTTATATCATCGAATTGAATTCCGCCTCCGATGAATTGGCTTACATCATTCATAATAAGATCATGTAAAGATTGCGATGATAGATGAAGGTTGGATGCAACGAGCGACGTTAGTCTCTCTTCACTATATTGTTCATGGATAAAATTCCTTGCCTCGGATAGTCCATCGGTAAAAAAAATAAGTGTATCGCCGGAATTAAGCTGAAGTGTGTGCGGTTTATAGATCGCATTTGAAAACGCTCCTATCACCGTCCCTCCAGTTTCTATTCTGACTACTTCATGAGATTCACCATTACTACCATTTAAATCTGCCACCAAAGAATTACCGGAAGGATAATAACCCTGGTCATGATAACCCTTTTTTCTTTTAAATATAATAGGGGGATTATGACCTGCATTCACATAGGTCAGAATTCGGTTGATGTCGTCGTACAATCCATAAAAAAGTGTTGCAAATTTACTCGAGTCGGTACAATTATACAGCGAATTGTTGATAGAACTCATAAGCTCGGCTACATCGTCGTAGTGGCGTGGAGCGAAACTTCGAAGTAGTCCCTGTAAATTTGCCATTAATAGTGCCGCCGATATTCCTTTACCTGCAATATCGCCGATAGCAATTCCAAGCTTATTAGGTTTGAGAAGTAAAAAATCATAATAATCGCCCGAGACAATGGTTGTTGGTTTACACATTGCGGCATATGATAAAGTTTTCATAGTAGGAGGGGATTGAGGAAAGAGACGAGCTTGAACATCAGCAGCGATTTTGAATTCAAAGCGTAACTTTTCATCCTCTGCCCTTCTCATAGCAGAAAGTGTAGACGCAACAATCAAAAAAACGCCGAACGAAATGAAGGGATTCCACAACAAAACGAGCCTTGATATTGCCGTATCAGATGAAGATACCTGAAAAAATAAAGCGTCATGGATCGAACATCCGATAGCACTGACAGCCGAGATCAGCAATCCAGCACGTCTTCCCACAAACCACGATGTTATGATAATCGGTATCAAATAAAATATCAACATCGATATGTCTGGACCAGTCGAATAATCAATGATCGCAATTATCACAATGCTGAGGTACGCCCTTATCAGGATAGAGAATCTCGATTGCCGACTGAAGTGCCGAACAATACGATCTATTACTTGCTCTTTTGGACGAATCAGAGAAATCATAATATTTTGTATATGTTTAAACAGACAGGGAGTAGAAATCGTTCCAATACGAATCATTCCGAAAGATCATCATCAGTTGTCAATCCAATTTGACTCTTAAAAATTCAATTATTACATTTTGATAAAGCTTAAAACTTAATTCGATGTTACTTAATACATAGAAAGGGTGGTCTATTATGAAAACATTAATTTTAATCTGTTCCCTGCCACTATTTTTTTTGACAAGTTGTATCGAAGGTCCTCGCGGACCGCAGGGACCAACTGGACCTGGTGGGGATGACCCAACTGATCCGCATATAGCACCTCGTGTCGTATGGATTTGGATAGATTCACCAAGACCTTATTATTGGCGAATTGATAATTATACTAA
>JACQYX010000045.1 GCA_016207985.1 Ignavibacteriales bacterium
TCGATTCATGAAAGAAATAAATCCACTGATAAAATTCATTCCACCAATTATAAAGCAAACATTTATAATTCCGATTAGCGGAATTAATAACGCCGTCACCAACATAGCTCCAATCGCAGAGCCAATCAAATCGATGCCATACAGTTGCGATGCGACGGATGAAATCGTTCCTTTTTGAATATGAGATGCAATAGAAAACTCCATCCCGATCAACACTGCTATAATAAATGTAGGTAAGAAGAAAGCCATATGCAAAACACCGGCGATTAGCGACGAAGATTTTATAAATAATAAAATCAACGGAAGAATAAAGGCATACAAACCGATGCTAAGCTGAATACCGACATACGTGTTAATATTAGCATTCTGAATTATTTTTTCACGATAGAGAGAACCGACAGCAAGTCCAGCCATAAAAATCATAATGATAATTCCGATCATTTGATAAACATAGCCGTACATTATTTGGAATGCGATGAGCATTATTACTTCTATAGAAGAAGCCGCAAATCCGCCCGTGAACATCCCGATTGTGATAGGATTCAATCGGGATAGAATAACGATTAAAATAATAATGAACATTCCAGCCGCAATCCAATAATTGACCTCGAAGTAACTCAACCATAGCAGCAGTTGTCTGTAGTAGGATACTGGAGAAAAATCTTCATTCAATTTTGTGCCGCTCGAAAGATTACCGAGAATAAAATTATTTCGCTGTTCTAAAATCGTATCGTCAAGATAGTACTTGTTTACATAGAGATTATTGATCCCTCGTTGCTCGATCATCCGACCGATATGAATGTCAAGTCCACTGTCAGATGCAAGGAAATAATCTTTTATTCCTGCAACAATGACAATATTATTAAACACAGTTATTATCGTGTTGTAAATTATCGACTTCACTTGCCTTGCCTCTTCACTGAGGTAATCCGCTGACGAAGAAAGACCAAAAGAAACTACGGCACCCTCATTCAATTTTGATTTAAGCTCACGAAAGAATTCTATCGTGTAATATCTGTTGAGCTGGGCTGTGGTTGGGTCGGGTAAGTTGATGAGTACGACATCATAACTATCGGATGTGTTCTTTACAAAAAGTCGGGCATCCTGATTAATAATGTTTACTTTCCGGTCGAACAAACTCGTCGAATAAATTTTACCAACATCAATCAGCCATGGATTGATTTCAACATAATCAATCTTGTCAACATTGTACTTTAGTATCTCATCGATCGTGCCTGAGATACCACCCGATATCAACAGAATCTCCTTTGGATTCGGATGCTGGATCATTGCATAGTGAACCGCTTCCTCATTCACCGCCGGATCATTGGTTGAAAAGAGCAGGGCATTGTTCTCGTAGAAATTCTTTTGCTCACCTTTTTGTGTAATAGTGAGATTCCCGTATGGTGTATCTTTATAATAGAGCAACTGCTGATCCGCAAATAAAAATTCCCTTGTGACCTCATCAAGTTTCCACTGGAACTCACCAATAAGCAGTATTAAGGAAAGCACGATCAGAAATATTCGGGGAGTAATTTTACTATACCTTATTGAAAGGATGTATGCGACTATAATATTGAAAACCATCAGCAGCAGCAAACTCTGGAATGTTTCGAAGAAGTATATCATCACAAAGCTGAATACTATTCCACCAATCATGCTGCCGAGAGATTCAAAAGAGTAAACCTTCGGAATAAGATTCGATTTATACTTTTCTGAAATCGTTTCAGAAAACAATGTGAACGAGAATCCGGATAGTAAGCAAAACGGCAGTAATAACAGAAACGAAGTGTACAAAATCTGAATTATTCCGACCATACTTCCGATATCGAAGATAATGTTTCTGAAAAAACGGAGGAGAAAAACCGTTGCGATAGGTATGATAGATAGAATTGTTAGTGTAATAATTATACTGTTTATTTTATCCTTTAATTTTATTGAGAATCGTCCAACAAGTGAGCCAAGACCGGTAAGTATCATCCAGTTTGCGAGAATGATTCCTATGACAAGCTCATTGCCGTAGAAAACTGAGAGAAACTCACGAAGAAGAATAATCTGAGTTATGAATGCAGTAACACCCAAAGCAACAATGGCAAGCACTAACGCACTATTAATTTTTATTCTTGAAACTAATGGCTGATTCATCTATAATCTAAAAACTTCTAAGATGCTGAAACTTCCCATTCCAATATTCCATCCGCCTCAGGCGGACTCCTTTATTCCATACAACTCTCATTTCTCACTTTTCACTGAAAACCAATGCCTTATATATATAAATATCGGCGTCTTTCCATCCATCCCAGCCGATGCCGGCTTTATCCTGAGCACAGTGTCCTAAAAATTCTTCTTTCGTCCAGCCGGTTTCTTTAGCAACCTGAGGAAGAAAGGTTCCACCTCTGTTTCCCTTCTTGATGTAAATGCCATGCTTGCCTAATTCAATTTCATCGATGGAATTTATTTTTTGCATAGGCGTCAGGACAGCTCCACGTTTGTGAAGAGTCACGAACGCACCGCAATTCTTTTTGACATTTTCGGAAAGCTTGGCAGCGTCTACGTCAGGTACTTTTCGCTCTTTCACATACTGCACAACAGTGTTTCGTGCTATCGCTAGTAAATCTTTTTCATCTTTCTCACTTAAACTAAACTGTGCTTTTCCTTTTCCCTCCTTAAGAGAAACAGCAATAGCATAATATCCAACAACTCTATTTTTATCTCCAACCTCTGCATCACCAGAATTTTTGTATTGGACAAGATTGAAAGTTATGTTTGGATTACTATCGGTCATCGATAACAATGTTAAGACCGAAGTCCAACCGCATAAACTCGTTGCTAAATTTGGTATTTCTTTCTTCTCATTCGATTGTAATGTCGTGAGCAGAGTCTCGAATGAATTGGAGATAATCGCATCTGCGGTAACCTTGTCTATTTTTGCCGCATCGTCGTATGATGGATAGTGTGAAAAATCGGTACTGATGATGAACAGGTTTTTTGAATTGAGATATGGACGGAGAGCATCAGCAATTTTCTTACACGTTTTCTCTGATTGAGTGCCGATAACGATAGGAATTATCTGGAAATCTTTTTTCATCATATACTGCAAAAATGGAAGCTGAACTTCAAGACTATGCTCGCTTACATGTGCATCCGTTCTATCACTGAATACATTGCTCTGCTGAAGCAACTTCCTGGCAGGTGCCGCGTTGACTTTAACGGTTCCCAAAGGAGTTATAAAATTCCCATGGGAATAAATTGAAGCTCCTTCAAAACCGACATGGTGACTTGAGCCGATGATAAAAATGTTTTCATAGTTTTTATTCCAATCGCTCTGATTAAAAGCTGATGCAGCCACTTCACCTGAGAAAATATAACCGGCATGTGGAACGATCATCGCAACAACATTTTGCAGATTCTTTGAAGGTATTGCTTTGATGAATAATGTTTTTAAGGTCGATTTTAATTCGGTTGGATTAGAGGGATAGAATTGACCTGCAACGGCGGGCTGTCTATCGAATTGGTTCATCTGCGATTGACAGTATAAATGAGGTAATAAAATAGCCAATAACAAGATTGAATTGAATCTTAAGCTTTTCATAGCTCTACCCTTTCGGAAATCTTACATGGGTAAAATAGTAAATTGAAAAGCACAAAACAAGAGATTGAGATTACTCACCCTCTGTTACTTTTTTCAGTTCCCTGACTTTCATATAAAACTCGCTGAGACTCATTTCCTTCAAAAAAATCATTCCCCGTGCAGCTCTGAGGCGTGGATGGGAATTTTTCAGGAAGTATTCGTTGCCCAGGGAGGTTTTAATCATCGAATATTGTTCGACTTGAATTTTTTGTGCAAGCTCGGAGAATGGTCCATCATGATCATGGCTTGGAAAGGATGCAGCCCGCTGCGAGCCGAAACAATTCATAAAAGCAGTATGCAGAAGCGAAAGCGAATTCGATGAAACCGGAATTATCAAATTTGCTTCGGATGGATCGAAGCGATACCATACATTTCTGTATCCCCAAACCTTGATGTGTGAATCTCCACTTTCTTTTTCGTACATGCTCAAGGCACTAGCAACCGCCTGAAGCGCCTTATAATGCGTATCGGGTCCGCTTCCTTCTGGATCGAATGCAACAGACACGATATCGGGTTTTAATTTCCTGATGAGATTGTAAATCGGGAGAACGTCGCGACCGATTTCCGGTTCCTGTGCGAAAATATCTCCCGTATAAAATCCGAGACGGAGAGGGAATATCGATGTAGTTTCTATACCGAAATATGCCCAGAGAAGCTCCACTTCCCATTCGCGCAGCGTCCCTTTCAGCGTTTGCACATCGGGTGGATCTTTTGCACCGGGATACTGTTTATTAAAATATTCCTGGAGCTCGTTGATACGAAGTTTTATCGTGAGTAAATCACTTGTTCGATATACATCAAACATGTTCCTTAAAAATCGACATGCTTCGGCTCTATCTCTTTTATCACGATTGTTTTCAGCAACACCGTCAAGAAACATATAAACATCCGCCTGCCTGTTGATGGCACTCTTTGGATCGAAATATCCTTCTTCCAACATTGATGAGAACGCTCCGCTGTTCAAATCAGACTCGACATTCCTCACGATCGACAGCACATATGTATTCGTCACCGATGTAAATCCGGAAGTAAGATTAGCAAAGTAGTGAACGTTTGTCGCATCTCTCACAAGATGGTAGATATGCGCCAGATATGACAGCATGATATCATCGTGATGCGGCTCGGTGTGAAGGAATATAGTATGAGATACATGCTTCAATCCTTCTTGAATCTTCGAAACAATTCTTTGATATGTCTCGGAAGCAAGTGTCGATGAAGATCGACCTGTTTTCTTCAATAGCGTTGTTGCAAATCGATCTCCTTTAAAATCACGGTCGGTTAAGTTTAATATCGATTCTTTCTTCAAAAGAGATAGTGAGACAACTGTTCGATCAATATCCTCCTCACAGTATCTCTCGAGGTTAGAAAAGTCGTTGTATGATCGTTCGATGAGCTTGTTAGATGCACCTTTGGTAAGATAGAATCTAGCGTTCGGCACATCTTGCAGAACTGATGCGGGGTATTGCGGGCTGCGCTTTTCTTGAATCGCATGTGCAATAACATCGGCTTTGGCTTCACCGGCAGCCATAATTATTGCTGTAACGGTGGGATTATATGTTATTGTAGCCAGCCCGATTGTTATGACGAGACGGTTGCGTGAAACTTCGATTCCACCTAAATCAGTTGCGGCGGCAGCTTGTGTCTCATAATTCGTTGCCGTCAAACGAGTCACAGAATGAATGCTTGAGCCGCGAACATTGAAAGCGATATGTCCATCGGGACCGATACCCCCAAGGAAGAAACCTATACCGCCAAGCTCACGGATCTTTGTCTCATACTCCATACAAAATTCGTCGACGCGGTTGATGACATCGCGCTGCGATCGTTCTAACTCGGTAGTGGTCTTTCGAACACGAAGTGTTAGATCAACTGTATTGTTAGGAAATATTTCTTCTAGAGTTTTTCCGTGCGGTGCACCAAGTGAGGTTGCATCAATAAGAAGAGC
>JACQYX010000046.1 GCA_016207985.1 Ignavibacteriales bacterium
CCATTAGAAGGAGGACGATTTGCAACTTCGGATCTGAACGATCTTTACCGAAGAGTCATTATTAGAAATAATCGGTTGAGACGGCTGATCGAAATAAAAGCACCTGAAGTAATTTTAAGAAACGAAAAACGAATGCTCCAGGAGGCGGTTGATTCATTGTTCGATAATTCACGCCGTGCGAACGCTGTACGCTCCGATAATAACCGTGCGCTAAAATCACTATCCGATATGTTGAAGGGAAAACAGGGACGATTCCGACAAAATTTGCTCGGTAAGCGTGTCGATTATTCAGGTCGATCTGTGATCGTTGTGGGACCCGAACTGAAATTACACGAGTGTGGTCTTCCCAAAGACATGGCAGTTGAGTTATATAAACCTTTCATTATTCGGAAGCTCATTGAGCGAGGAATGGTTAAGACCGTCAAGAGTGCTAAAAAGTTAGTCGATAAAAAAGGGCAAGAAGTATGGGAGATTCTTGAAAACATTATCGATGGACATCCGGTACTACTCAACCGTGCACCAACACTGCATCGATTGGGAATTCAGGCATTTCAACCCGTTCTTATTGAAGGAAAAGCGATTCAGATCCATCCAATGGTATGTACTGCATTTAATGCCGACTTCGATGGGGATCAGATGGCAGTTCATATCCCTCTATCTTATGATTCCCAATTAGAAGCCCGTATCCTAATGCTTTCAAGCCATAATATTCTTTCGCCATCGAGCGGTTCGCCAATAGTTCATCCTACTCAAGATCAAGTCCTCGGATGCTACTACTTGACGAAATCGAGAGCAGGCGATGTTGGTGAAGGAAAGTTGTTTTCCTCACCAGAAGAGGTCATGATAGCATATAATTCTGGTAAAGTTGGATTACACGCAAAAATAAAAGTGCGGATTAACGATAAGCTGATCGAAACAACGACCGGAAGAGTTCGTTTTAATCAGATCGTTCCCAAAGAGCTTGGTTACATCAACGAATTATTGAATAAGAAACGTTTGGTCCAGATCGTACAGTCTGTATTCCGGGCATGCGGCAATGTGCGAACTGCAGAATTCTTGGATCAATTAAAAGAATTGGGATTCACTTATGCGACCAAAGCGGGTTTATCTGTAAGCATTGGTGACGTCATCATCCCGAAGGAGAAGGACGAGGTTATTTCAAAAGCATTCAGGGATGTAGATAATGTACAGAATCAATATTTCCGTGGATTCATCACAAACGGTGAAAGATATAATAAAGTCATCGATATATGGACGAGAACGACGAATAAAGTTGCCGAGAAATTGTTCGATTCACTTCAACACGATAAAGATGTATTCAATTCATTATATATGATGGTCTATTCAGGTGCGCGGGGATCGAAGGAACAAGTCCGCCAACTTGCAGGTATGCGTGGTCTTATGGCGAAGCCACAGAAAAGCATGTCTGGTGCAACAGGTGAGTTGATTGAAAATCCGATTATTGCAAATTTCAGAGAAGGTCTTTCAATACTTGAATATTTTATTTCAACACATGGAGCAAGAAAAGGTCTCGCCGATACCGCATTAAAAACTGCCGATGCCGGTTACCTTACTCGCAGACTTGTCGATGTAGCACAAGATGCAATCGTTTCCATGGAAGATTGCGGAACGATTCGCGGCGTACTCACGGGTGCTTTGAAAGAAGGAGAAGATGTTAAGGAACCTCTTGCCGAGCGTATCTTGGGTCGCGTATCGGTTCACGATGTCATTGATCCTATGACTAAGGATATCTTAATAAAAGCAGGTGAGGAGATAGATGAGAAGAAAGCTACTGCGATTTCTGAAACTTCGATTGAAGCAGTCGAAATTCGTTCCGTCCTAGCTTGTGAGTCTAAACGTGGTATCTGTGCTAAATGTTACGGGCGGAATTTAACAACATCGAAATTGGTTGAACCGGGAGAGCCTGTCGGAATTATTGCAGCGCAATCGATCGGTGAGCCAGGAACCCAGCTAACACTGAGAACATTCCATACAGGTGGTACTGCAAGCCTTATTGCTACCCAATCTCAGATAATCTCAAAATTCGACGGAAATGTTAAATACGATGGTATAAAATATCTTAAGCAATTAGATTCGGATGGAAAACTCATCGTATTGGGTCGTAGTGGTGTTGTGAATATCGTTGATGCCGATAATCGGATCCTTACAAAGTATGATGTTCCATATGGTGCGACTTTATTAGTCGCCGACGAGGTGCATGTTAAAAGAGGTGAAATCATTTATGAGTGGGATCCATACAATGCAGTTATTATCTCAGAAAATTCCGGCATTATACGATATCAAGACTTAAAAGAAAATACGACATATCGAGAAGAACCTGATGAACAGACCGGACATATTCAAAAAGTCGTCATTGATTCTCGTGATCGTTCTTTAAGTCCGACTATCCTCATCCAGAATGAGAATGAACAAACAGTCGGAAGCTATATCGTTCCGACAAGAGCACATCTTGTTGTCAATGATGGTGAATTAATTCAAGCCGGATCTGTTCTCGTAAAAATCCCTCGAGATAGTGGAAAAACACGAGATATTACCGGGGGCTTGCCACGCGTGACAGAATTGTTCGAAGCTCGTAGCCCAGCAGACCCAGCCGTTGTCTCAGAGATTGATGGAACAATTAAATTTGGTCAACAACGTCGTGGTGCTCGTGAGATAATTGTCAGAAGCCATGATGGATTGGATGAGAGGC
>JACQYX010000327.1 GCA_016207985.1 Ignavibacteriales bacterium
GTTTACATTAACTCCCAAACGAACCGGTTTCATCAGAGGATATGTTGAAATCGAAAATGATGCTATAGAGTTTGATAACAAACGTTATTTCACAATCAACGTTCCTGCGAATATTAACATTGCTATGGCTTCCAAATCCGAAGATGACATTAGATATCTTTCATTGGCTTTGAAAGCAGGATACTTTGATGATGATCAGTCACTTTTTACGATCAAATATCTCCCTGCACAAAAATTTTCTTCACTTGATCTGAAGAATATACAAACTCTAATTTGCTCGAACATATCTTCTCTGACACAGTACGATGCTGAGAGAATAGCGAACTTCGTTGAGCAAGGTGGCGGTCTGATAATCTTCCCTGGAGACAATACCAATCTTGAAAACCTGAATCAAGAGTTGCTGTCACCTTTAGGTATATCGCGGTATACTGAGTTACCCGGACCGCAAGCCCCTAATTCCAATCTCACATTTGGAAAAATCGATTCCGATCATCCAATCTTTAACACAATATTTGAACAGACGAATCATCCAAAATCTCGAGCAATACCAAATATCAATTCACCTACGATATTCAAAATCGCATCACAACAATCCGATAAACATGCCCAGACGATTATCTTTACGAGTGATAGAAAACCATTCCTTAGTGAGTATTCATTTGGAAATGGGAAGATACTTCTATTCTCTGTTGCACCAATACTGTCGTGGTCTGATTTCCCCTTAAAAGGTATCTTCGCCCCCATCATTTATCGATCTGCGATGTATGTTGGATCGAGAGTGGAAAAACAACGGACATATATCACAGGTGATCAACCGATTATAAAAGCTCGAACTCTATCCAATCAATTTACGAACTTAAACACAGGACGTGATAGACAATTCAAAATCATCTCACCTGTCGGGATTGAAGAAATAATTCAACCCGTTCTTCAATCAACAGTCAATCCAATGCTGGTGTTCACACCTCCAAAATTAGAATCTCAGGGTATTTATGAAATTAGAAGTGGCGCTGCAATTTTAACTCTCTTTTCAGTCGATATTGATCCATATGAATCTGATACCCGCACCATCGCAGCAGAAGATATTGGAAAATTTTTTAATCGGTTCGGCATAAATGAACAAATGATCCATTCAATCGGAGCTGGAGATAAACTTCAATCCACAATCTTACAGACTCGATTCGGGATCGAGTTATGGAGATTTTTTATCGGGATGGCATTATTAATGGCACTGCTCGAGATGCTCTTTGCAAGAGACAGCCGTAAGACGTCTGGTGAATCTTCATGAAAATGTTAAAAACAAACAGATGCGAAACTGCGATTGTTGTCGGGATGATACATAACAAACAATTCCGATCCCAAGTTAATGAATATCTCGATGAGCTCATTTTACTTGCCGAAACTGCCGGTGTGGTTACTAAATTAAGGGTAACTCAGGAACGTGACCGAATAGATCCTGCGACATTCATCGGCATCGGAAAAGTACAAGAGATCGCCGAAATTGCCGAGCGTGAACAGATCGATCTGGTACTTTTCGATGACGACCTATCGCCAGTTCAGATTCGTAATATTGAATAATACATCAAGTGTAAAATTCTCGACCGAAGTGGATTGATTCTCGATATCTTCGCTTCTCGTGCAAAGAGTAAGGAATCTATGACACAGGTTGAGCTGGCACAATTGCAATACCTTTTGCCAAGATTGACACGTCAATGGACTCACCTCTCGAAACAATATGGCGGCGTTGGAACAAAGGGTCCTGGTGAGCAACAGATCGAGACCGACCGACGGGCAGTCCGTGCAAGAATCAGTCATCTAAAAGAAAAGCTCGATGCTATCGGTAAAGAACGAGAGATTCAGCGCAAAGGAAGAAAAGAATTCATCCGGGTAGCAATTGTCGGGTACACGAATGCCGGTAAATCGACATTACTCAAACTTTTATCCGGGGCAGATGTTGTTGTGGAAGATAAACTTTTTGCAACACTAGACTCGACTACACGGAAGTTAAAACTACCTAGCCACCAGTCTGTGGTTCTATCAGACACCGTCGGATTTATAAAGAAACTCCCACATCAGCTTGTAGCTTCCTTTCGGTCAACCTTGGACGAGGTAAGAGAGGCAAATTTGCTTTTAAATATAATAGACGCTAGCCATCCTCAAATGCGGGAGCAGATAGAGGCTGTCGAAGTAGTTCTTTCAGAAATTGGCGCTGCTGAAAAACCAAGAATAAATTTAATAAAATCGATAAATTCACAGATCGGTCTATCATCAGTGAGCTGTCGAATCAATACCAGCCGTCGGTCTTCATCTCAGCCCGAAGGGGGATCAATGTCTCAAGCTTGACTGAAAAACTCCTTGACCTGCTCGAGCATAATATCAAAGAACATTCATTAACGGTCCGCCAGTCAGAATATGGTACGATTGCTAAACTTCACGACTTCGCTGAAATAACAGATATGGTTTATGAAGATAACCTTATTACTGTACGGTTCCGTATCAACCATAAAAATTTAGAGCGGCTAGAAAAATTACTCGGTCGTAAAATCGCACAACGCAAAGTCACATCATTATCTTTAGATTGAATGATTGACGAATTCAGATTATTCAACAAAAACTCATATGATCA
>JACQYX010000061.1 GCA_016207985.1 Ignavibacteriales bacterium
CTTGTTCATATTAAACACTATTATCGGCATCTGGTTCTCTTTACATAAAGTGATGGCGGTATGGTCCATGGCCTTCAGCTCTTTTGCCAAAACATCTTGATATGATATTTCATCGAATTTGACAGCGTCGGGATATTTTTCAGGATCGCAGTTGTATACACCATCGACACGCGTGCCCTTGATGATCACATCGGCGTTAATTTCAATTGCACGAAGAGCTGCGGCGGAATCGGTCGTAAAATACGGATTGCCTGTACCGGCAGCAAAAATAACGACTCGTCCCTTCTCTAAATGTCGTACTGCACGTCTACGAATAAATGGCTCTGCCATCTCTTCCATTTTAATCGGACTCAATAACCTTGTGAACACACCGCGATGCTCGAGCGCACTTTGCAATGCAAGTCCGTTGATGATTGTCGCGAGCATCCCCATATGATCGCCGGTAACTTTATCGATACCGTCGGAAGAGTTCTCGACTCCCCGATAGATATTGCCACCACCGATCACAATTCCGATTTCTACACCTGCACTCCTAACATCTGCAATCTCATCGGCATATCGTCCCAATACTTTGGAATCGATACCAAATTCTTTATCTCCCATGAGCGCTTCACCGCTTACCTTAAGAATTATACGATTGTATTTTGGTTTAATCTTCTTCATAGTATAAAAAGAAAAGGTCTCGATAATGTGAGACCTTATTGTATTGTTTATGAATTTTCTCCAAGATGAAAACGCTTGAAGCGGCGGATCGTTATCTTCTCAGCCGTCTTTGCCATCATATCGAGGATCAAGTCTTTAATCGTCTTTCCTGAATCCTTGATGTATGTTTGCTCCATCAAGCAGAATTCCTGATAATATTTTTCCAATTTCCCATCGGCAATGCGCTCGACTACCTGCTCTGGCTTCTTCTCGTTGCGTGCCTGCGTGCGATAAATTTCCTTCTCATGATCGATCGTTTCTTTCGATACTTCCTCTTTACCGATGTATAGAGGATTCATGGCAGCTATCTGCATTGCGATCTCGCGTGCGAGTGATTTGAAATCGTCTGTCTTGGCGACAAAGTCGGTCTCGCAATTCACTTCAACCATCGATCCGATGCGTCCACCAGCGTGTATGTATGCTTCAACAACACCTTGATTAGTCGTACGATCCGCGCGCTTCTCGGCTGTCGCAGCACCTTTCTTCCGTAAATAATCAATCGCTTTATCCATATCGCCGCCGGTTTCGGTGAGTGCTTTTTTACAGTCCATCATCCCCGCACCTGTTCGATATCTTAGACCATTTACTTGCTCTGTTGTAATTTCCATATCTGATGACTCTCTCTTATCTTTTCTTATTTATTCAAAATAAACTTTATTTTTCTTTTTTAACTTCCTTCTGACTTCCTCTTTCGGCTGCCTCCTCCGCCATGGCTTGCTGCATTTCAGAGATTCGTTCTACCCCTTCGAGTACAGCATCCGCTACTATTCTCGTAATTGCCTGGATAGATTTTATTGCATCATCGTTAGCCGGAATTGGATGATTGACGATGTTCGGATCACAATTCGTGTCGACAATAGCGTAGACCGGGATACCGAGTCGTTTGGCTTCGTTCACTGCTATCTCCTCTTTCTTGATATCGACTATGAATAATGCGCCGGGGAGTCTCGTCATTTCTACGACACCGGAAAGAACATCGGATAATTTTTCCTTCTCACGATCGAGTACGAGCGCTTCTTTCTTTGTAATCTTATCGTACGTTCCATCGGTTTCCATCTTCTCGATATTTTGTAACCGCTTGACGCTTTTACGGATGGTTGAAAAGTTTGTCAGCATTCCTCCAAGCCATCGTTTGGAAACGTAAAATGCACCGCAACGCCTCGCTTCTTCTTCAATCACCTGGCTCGCCTGACTCTTGGTTCCGACAAAAAGTATCTTCTTACCTTCAGCAACATTGTTGGAGATTGCATTACAAGCTCCTTCGAGAAGCTCTTGAGTTTTTTTGAGATCGATGATGTGAATACCGTTGCGCTCCATGAAGATGAACGGTTTCATCTTGGGATTCCAACGGCGTGTGAGGTGACCAAAGTGCGCACCTGCGTCTAAAAGGTCGGCTAATTCTATTCGTGGCATTAATTTTAACTCCTATGTTAGTTAGTTCTTCTACTCCCGTCATCTTCCGCTGGGATCCCGTCATTTCACCACGTGAAATGACGGGACACTTCCAGCAAAATCAGAGAGTATGTATGATAGTTAATTGGTTAAATATTTATTGGTTAATTTGTAACTGGTCCGATAACCAATTAACAAATTACCATTCGAAAAATCTTAACGTTTACTGAACTGGAATCTCTTTCGTGCTTTGCGCTGACCGTATTTTTTACGCTCGACCATACGCGAATCACGTGTAAGCAAATCGTGCTCACGAAGTTTAGCACGATGATCGCTATTCAGCTCGACCAACGCACGAGAGATACCAAGTTTCACTGCGCCGGCTTGTCCGGTTGGACCGCCGCCATTTACATTCGCTTCAACATCGTACTTGCCCGACGTCTCGGTTACCGTGAATGGTAAAAGAACCTGACTCTGAAGCGTGTCGACAGGAAAATATTGTTCTAACTTTTTATCGTTCACTTTTATTTCACCTGAACCGGATTTTACAATCACTCGAGCGACCGATGTCTTCCTTCTCCCGACTGCAATCTTTACATGATGTATCATTATTTCTATCCTTCTCTCGATTAAAATTTAATTGGTTCTGGTTTTTGTGCTTTATGTGGATGTTCAGTTCCCCGATAAACTTTCAGCTTCTTGATAACCTGAGCGCCAAGTCGGTTATGGGGAATCATTCCCTTTACTGCGTGTGTGAAAATTCTTTCCGGATTGGTTTTCATCAGCTCTTTGTACGTCTCCACCGTGGCGCCGGCGGGGTAAAGTGTGTGATGAAAATAAGTTTTTAGTTCGTTACGTCTGCCAGTTACCTTCACTTTATCTGCGTTGATGACGACGACGTAATCGCCGCAATCGACGTTGGGAGTGAAGATCGGTTTATGTTTCCCTCGAAGTATATGTGCAACACGGCTGGCGATACGACCGAGCGTTTGTCCGCTTGCATCCACGAGAAACCACTTCTGGTCGATCTCGTTCTGTTTAAATGAATATGTTAATCTTTGAGCTAATGCCACAGCAAATCCTTGATTATGATGAAATATGCAAGATTTTAAAAGAAACCCGCCATTTCTAAGGCGGGAAGTGGTATAAATTTAATGAAAATTTTCATGAGAGGCAAGGAAATCGATTGATTACTTATGAGAAATATTTTCTTCAGTTTATTCATACTAATAAGAATCTTTCTTGTAGCATACTATTAATTACACTCATCAAATACAAATGGCTCACCATTAACTTCGAATTGTTTGGTTAATATTTCGGTTGTGCTTAAATCGGCTCTCCCGCTCTTCCCCGGTTGTCGTCCACCTACGTTTATCTCAATTATTCCCGGCTCGATTATCTGGCTCTCAAGGTTGATGAGGAGTAAATCGTTGAGGAATATTTTGAATCTACTAAACACGTCCACCCGCGGCAAGAAAATGAAAAAGCCCCCATGAACACTTCCACGGGGGCTTTCTTGATTCAAGAACAAGCTCCTACTTTTTCAGAATACGGATATTTGATTGCGATGTCGAAAGCGTAACTTTTTCCCCGCCGCCATTGATTAAATACACCGCGCGGATTTCTTCTTCGTCCTCGTCCTCTTCGTAACTTTCGGCTTTAAAGTCGGAATGAATTTTATATTTCTTCACATTCTTCGACCATTTTTTTGAAATCTCGATTGTCGCTTCAACCGTTATCTTTGCATTCGCAGGGATGTACAATTTTATATCACCTCCACCTGTCGATAATTTACTGTCACCTTTCCCGGCTGGATCCAATTCAGCCACAATATCTCCACCACCCGTCGATGAAACAATACTTCCTGTAATATTTTTAAGATTTACATTTCCTCCACCGGTTGAGACGTCCACTTTGCCCGAAGCATCCCTCACGTCTACATTCCCGCCGCCGGTCGATGCCTTGACATCGCCGCCCGCACCATTCAGGTCGATGTTCCCACCGCCCGTCGAGATAGTTGCACGTCCATCCGCTCTTCCTATTTTAATATCTCCCCCACCAGTAGATGATTTCACATATCCTTTGATATCATCGATTTCAATATTACCTCCTCCAGTCGACAAATCAACATCGCTGCCGATAGCTCCAGCTTTAATATCACCGCCTCCGGTTGAGAGCGATACCTTTCCATTCATTACATTTTTTAGATTAATGTTTCCGCCGCCTGAAGATCCTTTTACCGTACCTTTGATATCGTCCTCGATCACAATATCACCGCCGCCGGTACTCAGATGTACATCGAACTCTTTGGGGATCTTCACCTCAAACTCCGCTGAATTACTGCCAGACTCTTCGTCGTCTATTTTAAACCTGACGGTGACTTTATTTTTGTCCCCTTTCATCCTGATGTGCTCCAATTCATCCTCATCGAAACCTATCGCACGAACATTGACTTCGTTCTTTTCCCAGGGAGTTATCGTGATGTCACCGTACGCGACACTAATTTCCAGTATGCCGCCCTTTTGAACTTCGAAAGATGCTGTCTTTTCTTCATCCTCATCCTGAGCCACGACAAATCCCATCACCACAAAAGCGGCAAGGGCTAATATCACAAATGCAATTTTACGTTGATGTTTCATTGTACTATCTCCTTTAATACTGCTTGCGAACGCAAGCGGATGTAATTATTTTTTTCAGTTTTGATTTTCGAGCGTAATACTTCTAGAAAAGCTGTATCTTTTTCAATCTTTTTACCGTCCCATTTTGAAAGAACATTAATGGCAGCGATACGCAGTCCGGCGTTGCTGTTCACGCTCGGCTGTATAGTTGCCGAGCATATCGAGCGCCTCCTTTCGTACACCCGGATTTTTATCGAATCTCACGGCTGAGATCAGTGCCTCCATAACTTCAGCGTCGGGTTGTGCAGTGTGTGCCTCGGAGGCAAGTGCATTCACCGATTGCAATCGTACACCCGGATTTTGATCGCTGATGAGAGCATATGCCAGCACTTTTTGAATGGTCGGATCGCTTACCCGTCCCTTCATGTGAACAGGCATTGATGCTTCGAATGTGAATTCAACCTCACCGCTGGTTTTATCCAACGATATAAATTGAACATTCGATATTCGGGAATCGTCGTTTAGTGCCTCTGTGAACGTTACTTGTTCCTTCTCAACGACCGGCTCGGTAGTTGAAGATACTTCAGTCGTTCGAAAAGTGAAATAACCGATCAACATACCTCCGACGAGAAGAGCCGCACCGCCAATTGCAACTTTGTATCGCAATACGACAACGTCGTAGATCGTATCGATAATCGTATCTAGGAAGGATTTTTTCTTCCGTTCATTTTTCAAAGATTGAGAAAGTTCTTGCCGTGCTTCTTGTAGTAATGGATCGCTTACCTGTAAAGGTTCGAATTTATTTAGAACGCGCGCGAGTCTTTTCATTTTTTCAAGCTCGTTGCGGCATCGGGAGCATACACTCAAGTGATGATCAAACTCCCGGAGCTCTTCTCCTGCCAGCTCGCTGTAAAAATAAAGATGAACCTGCTCTTCAAATCTTTTGTGTTTCATTCCGATACTCCTTCTAAATATAAATCCTTCAGTTCCCCGCGCAGTTTGCGAATGGCGATAAAAAGCTGCTTCTTCACCGCTCCTTCGGAACATTTTAGAAACGAGGCGATCTCATGAAGCTTGTGTCCATCGTAGTGTCGCATTGTGAAGACAAGTTTTTGTTGCGGTGATAGAAGATTCACTGCGTTCGCTACTCGTGCTGAAATCTCGGTGTTCCTCATCTGCCTATGCGGTGATATGCCATTATTTTTATCGATATACTGAGATCCGACCGATTGGTTCTTTGAATTTTCATACTGAGTGCTCATAGTGAGGTATCTTTTTCGGCTCCTATAAAATGAGATACAAACATTCGTCGTTATCCGATAAAGCCACGTTGTAAATTCACTCTTCTCTTTAAATTTACCGATGCCCCGATACGCTCGAATAAACACTTCCTGATAGATGTCTTTCGCATCCTCTGCGTTGTCAACGTACCTTGCCGCTATCGAGAATACCTTTCTATCGTGTCTGAAGACGAGAGTCTGAAAAGCGCTGAAATTACCGTTTTTCACCTCTCGTATCAATTCGTTATCGCTGAGAGAAGAATGATCATGCATTTGTGTATTTGACTTTTAATGTCGAAAAAAGGTTGGCGCTGAATGGATGATGATTCAGATCTATCTGCTTTCTTTAATGGGCAATGGTTCTCCAACAACTTCAAATTGCCCCTTCAGATAACCGGTTGTCGAAGAATCTGACGTTCCAGAAAATCCCGGCTGTTTTCCACCGATACATATCTCGAACGTTCCTGGTTCAACGATTCGTTCATTTTGGTTATCGATAAGCGAGAGCTGCCGCGGCTCGAGAATGAACTCTATGTTTTTCCTTTCTCGCGGTTTCAAGTGTACACGTTTGAATCCCTGAAGCGAATGTATCGGAACAGTCGCCGAGGCATCTACATCCCGCGCATAAAGCTGAACGACTTCGTCACCTGCTACTTTCCCGATATTTTGAACTTCAACACTCACTTTAACTTTGCCTCCAGCATCAATCTTATCCGGAATTTTTAAATTTGAATATTTGAACTTCGTATAACTCAATCCATACCCAAACGGATACAGCGGATCGCCGGTGAAGTAGCGGTATGTTCTTTCTTTCATACTGTAATCCTTGAATGGTGGAATCTGTTCAACGGAACGATAAAACGTAACCGGCAATCTCCCCGATGGATTGTAATCACCGAACAACACATCAGCTAACGCATCACCTGCCGCCTGACCGGGATACCATGCTTCAATTATTGCAGGAACATTATCAGCCGCCCAGTTGACCGCAAGTGAGCTTCCATTCAGCAACACCAGCACAACCGGCTTTCCGATTTCCACTAATTCACGTAGCAAATCTTCTTGCGGCTGCGGTAATCCTATGTCAATCCTGTCACCGCCCTAAAAACCCGGCACATTTACAGGCATCTCCTCACCTTCTAAGCGAGGTGAAAGACCCATCATCGCGATTACGACATCGGCATTCTTTGCAGCAGCGTGAGCTTCCTCTTTTAATTTTGGATTCGGTACAGCCCAAACCAATTTGACACTCGCATCGGCACGACGATCCCAATATTCAACTCTCATTTGATGTTGAGTACCTACTGCGAGGTAAACGTCTTTCCACTGTGTGATAACTACATGACGATCCGAATACTCGATGAGGAGTGAATCGTCGAGATAAATTCTGAACCCGCCGAATACATTCGCACCGAGTGAATATTTTCCTGTTACAGGCGGAACAATCGTTCCTGTCCATCGAATGCTGAAACTATCGGCTCGCATTCCTTTGATTGGAGGATTCTCCCACCAATTAAAGTCAATCGTAGAATCGACCCGCACTATGAGCGGATCTCCCTCGAATTTATGATCATTGAAATACTCACCCTTCAAACCTTGGGTATCATCGCTGAATAAAAATTGTGATGGAATAACCTCGAAGTATGGCATGTTTTCAGCAACATCACATCCACGAGCAAAGAGAACTTTTGTTTTCTTCCCAACTTTTCGCTTGATGCCCTGCAACGGTGTCACCGGTTCGTAAGGAACTCCATTATAATTTCCAAGCAATACTTCCACATCATCGGCATTGGGACCAATCACAGCAATTGATTTGATCTTTTTATCGAACGGAAGTAAATTGTTTTCATTTTTAAGAAGAACAATCGATTTTCTCGCCGCCTCAAGAGCGAGTTTGCGATGATCCTTCGAACCAAGGATACTGATTGGAATGGAAGCATAGTGTACTCGTCCCGCTGGATCGAACATTCCAAGTTGCATGCGAGAACGAAAGAGGCGCTTCAGCGATTGATCGACTAATTCCTCACTCACGAGTCCTTTTCTAACCGCCACGCCGAGACTATCGTACGTTACTCCGCAGTTCAGATCGGTCCCTGCTTTTAATGCCATCGCAGCAGCTTCAGGAGCGCTGCCGACGACTTTATGTGTGTTGTAGAAATCCATGATTGCCCAGCAATCGGAGACAACGTAACCATTGAACTTCCATTCACCCCTCAGAATTTTTTGAATCAGCTCATTGCTTCCACAGCATGGCTCACCGCGAAACCGATTGTATGCACACATAACGGACTGAGCGTTACCTTCGATGATCGCTGCTCTGAATGCAGGTAGATATGTTTCCCTCAAATCGCGCTCATCGATTATAGCATCGAAAACGTGTCGATCCGGTTCGGGACCGCTATGCACGGCAAAATGTTTCGGAGTGGCGACAGTCTTGAAGTACTTCGGATCGTTTCCCTGCATTCCTTTTACAAACTCTACCGCTAATCTTCCTGCAAGATAAGGGTCTTCTCCGAAAGTTTCCATGCCTCTTCCCCACCTCGGATCGCGAAAGATATTGATGTTCGGCGACCAGAAAGTCAAACCTTCATAAATTCCTCTTCTCCCTTTCCGTATTGCATCGTGATGCTTAGCCCGTGCCTCGTTAGCAATAGTGGTCGCTATCCGAAACATCAGATCGGTATCCCACGTTGCAGCAAGTCCGACTGCCTGAGGAAAAACAGTTGCTCGTCCGGCTCTTGCAACACCGTGAAGTGCTTCGTTCCACCAATTGTATTCGGGAATTCCTAATCGTTCAATCGATGGAGCGTTGTAAAGCATCTGTTTTACTTTTTCATCGAGTTTCAAACGACCTACAAGATCATTTACTCTTTCATCGATTGAGAGATCGGGATTTTGAAATGGAAAAGGAGGTTGGGAATTTCGGGTTTGAGAAATCCCATTCGTTACGGATATAAGTACGAGGATTAAAGTGAACATTAACGTTCGATAAACATTCATATAGATTTTCATGAGTTATCTCCAGAAAGTTGATTAATCATTAATGTAACATTGTGGAACGATCGTAAAAGACTTCTCACTTCTTGATGCATGATAATGAACTCAACTCCCTTTGCACCCTTCTCTTCAAGAAGAGAAGGGGGGATGGGGGATGAGTATATTATGAAGACAGTTCAATAAAAACGATAAAATGACCACGTCACATTGGTCAATCAGCTAATATACAAATTTTAAGTGAAGTACCAACCACTTTTGACAAACAATAAAAAATCCCACGCTGATTGCTCAACGCGGGATTTAATCTAATTCAAACATTTCTTATTTCTTCTTATCGAACCGGAATTCCCCCGAGGGATCAATCTGTTTAAATGCTGTAACCTTCCCATTCTCCAGAATAAATTCGATGATCAGATCGGAAAATTCTTTCATCCCAAATACATGTGGCTTTTTCGGTACTAATTGGTAGCGTGGTTGTCCGGGGATTGTAATAAATAATGAGTTATCACTTAAACTGACTTCAACGTTTGTGGCGGCTAACTCGTACTTACCGATATACTGTTTCAATGTTTTCGGTTCTATCAGTGTCTCATCGGGTTTGCGTACGAATGTCGCTTCCGATTCATCGAGCGAAATTACAGCCCGGTCGATCTCCCCCTGCGGACTTGTGAGAAAGTTTACAGACCAAGTACCATACCGCTCATCGTTCGGTGTATCAAATCGGTCATAATGATAATGATTAAGAGGAAGCTGGATGCCGTGAAAATTGTAGTTTGTCCTCTTACTCCGTGATTTTTAAAATACCATACGCGGGATGCTCGAATTGCCCTGCATAATCAGCAACCGGATGTGAGGATTTCGTATCGGCGATCTTGCCGGCGCCTGCTTTCGCTCTACCTTCTCTACCAGCCTGTTTAGCTTTCAGTCGATCCGGTAAACGTCGCTCACTCCATGGCGTCTGATCCAAGCCGAGCATTCTCTCATAAATATTATAGGTAATGATATTATACAGCGCGGCAGGATGATCGCCAATAACGAACACTACAACACCGATACTATCATATGGCATGCATGAGATTTGTGAATGAAAGCCATCGATGTCGCCGCCATGGTATGCGAGAAAATGGCCACGATAAGATGCAGTCCACCTGCCCATTCCGTAAACCGAATTCAGCATCTCTCCATAACCACGATTTTCTAATTGCGTGTTCGGAAGAGCAATCGCCGGAGCCAACGTCGCTTTGATAACACTCGAAGGAATTACCAGCTTGCCATCGTACTTGCCATCGTTCATCAAAGCAATCAACCAATGAGAAATATCTTCGATGTTGGAAATAATCGATCCTGCAGGACCGACTCCCTCAGCTTCTTCGTAAAACGGTATGCGATAAAGAATTGTCGTATCACGCTTTTCGTTATAAGGAACACCATAGTCCGACTGTCGCTCCATATCTTTGATTGTGTAATAACTGTTTTTCATTTGAAGCGGTGTAAAGATTCGCTCGCGGACGAAATCTTCCCATGTCTTTCCGCCTAACAATTCAATGATATATCCCGATGACGCATACATCATGTTGTTGTAAAGAAATCCTTGCCTGAGTGACTGACTCGGCTCGAGATACTTCAAT
>JACQYX010000328.1 GCA_016207985.1 Ignavibacteriales bacterium
AGCAGTAGAACTGCGAAATCGGTGGAGTCGGTAGTAGAACTACCTCCTAGCTGGCGGGACTGCTTCCCTGCCCTCTAGCTGTGAGGATGTTCCACATCCGACCTATTAGGAAAAAGTTGAAACGATGAACTTATTATTTGGTGGAGTCGGCATTAGAACTATCTCATAGCTTTTGCATTTTGAAGCCTCAACTTCCCGAAAGTTCAAGACCAGAATCTACCCTTTGACTTTCGGGAAGTTCATGGGTTCTTTGGAAACTAAAAAATCTATTCCTACATTTTATTCGCAATGGAAAATATCACAAAGAATACATTGGTCTCTATCGTCATTCCTGCATACAACACGGCAAGCTTCATCGGTCGTGCGCTTAAAGGCGTTCTCTCACAAACGTACCAAAACTTCGAGGTTATTATCGTCGATGATTGTTCAACCGATAATCTTGCTGGAGTTTTATCTACCTTCAATGATAAAAGGATTCATGTTTATCACCACGCCGTAAATCGGGGAGGATCGGCAGCTCGTAATACCGGCATCAGCCACACTAAAGGGGAATATGTTGCATTCCTCGATAGTGATGATGAATGGCTGCCAACAAAGTTAGAGAAACAACTCAAAGTGTTTCAATCTTCTTCTTCAGAGGTCGGAATGGTGTACACAGGCTGGCGATGGATAAAGGGAAAAGATGGTATAATAATTCAGTATAAAATTCCTGCTCACCGTGGTAATCTTCATCAATTATCACTTAGCGGCGATTGCATCGGGTCAATGTCAACACCGCTAATAAAGACAGTACTTTTGCACACCATCGGTGGTTTTGATGAGAAACTTCCTGCCCGGCAAGATTGGGATTTGTGGTTGCGTCTTTCAAAAATTTGCATGTTTGATTTTGTTCACGAAGTTTTGGTTAATTACTATGTCCATCCTGAAAGTATATCAGGCAAAAATTTGAATAAAATCAGGGGGACTGAGATTGTAATTGAAAAATATCATGATGAATTCAAATCAATGCCATCGGCACTTGCCGGTCATTACATTGTGCTAACGATCCTTTATCTGATTGATGGTAATGTTACTAAGGCACGTGAAATGATGCGGAAATCGATTCAAACCGATCCACGTAACTGGAAAATTTACTGGAAGAATCTTGTACATATTACACTTTCTATTCTCCCCCGACCCGTGCGTATTCAGTTTTTTAAAACGATGCGATTCATCAATAAAGATTTTTATTGGTTTCTGCTGGGGGCGTGAAATAATGCATTTCCTACTGGTTCCCAAAGTCCTCTTTGGGAAATACAATGCAGTAGAGGTGGCATTCACGTTCCCAAACAGACAGACGGGATTGTCACACCGAGTGCTCCCGAACCGTCCCTCGCCCTTTGGGAGAGGGACTGCTGGGAAGTAGTTCCACTACTGACCAATAGTCTTGAAACTTGCCCGCCTTCGTCTCTCAGACTTCGGCGGGTAAACATTTACAATCCTCCACTCACCCCTCGCGCAATTATGGTCGGCAGTAGGAACTGCCTCCCAGGATATGAGGTTGGCACCGAGCTGGGAAGTAGTTCTGCCGAAGGCATCCCTTTGGGACACTACTGATCCATCCTCTTGAAACTTGCCCGCCTTCGTCTCTCAGACTTCGTCGGGTAAACATTCTCAATCCTCCATTCACCACTCACCCCTCACCAACTCACCACTCACCAATTAACTACTCACCCTTTTACCATTCAGCAATTTTCCAAAGAATTCTTTATATTGTTTAACAATTATAACCAATCGTCATGAGTACAGTTAGAGTGAAACGAATACGCAATAAAAATTCCGAAAAAGATTTGATATATTGGGCATCGAAATCACCTGGGGAGCGGGTAAGTGCTGTTGAAATTCTCAGACAACAATGGTATAAAATCAGAAATGAACGTCCCATCCCGATGAATCGGGACGAAGATTTCTTCGCATTATTAAACGAACAGAAAGTTAAGTTTCTAATCATCGGTGCATATGCACTTGCTTATCACGGCTGTCCGAGATACACGGGAGATATAGATATTTTTATTTCTGCTGATCCAAACAATGCGGCAAAAATTGTAACTGCGATTGAGTTGTTCGGTTTTAAAAATGTCGGTATAACACAAAATGATTTTCAAAAGCCTGATATTATAATTCAACTTGGTTATCCTCCACTAAGGATTGATCTCGTGACCGAGATTAATGGGATCTCATTTACCACTGCATGGAAAAATCGGGAAAAAGGATTTTTTGGAAGGCAGAAAGTATTTTACATTTCAAAAAAAGATTTCATCAGAAATAAGAAAGCAACCGGTAGAGTAAAAGATAGACTCGACGTTGAACTTCTCGGCGGTAAATTCAGGAAGTAACTTAGCTGGGAGGATGTTCTACATCCGACCTTAAGGGATGCAAGTGAACAAAGTGAGATGGAGTCGAAACCTGATTATACCCAAATCCGTGTTCAGCTTAACATTTACTGCTTTACAGAATTCCGAATTCCATCTACGCTTAAGTCTTCAACTTCTCCCACCAGAAAAATGGCGGGCGAGTTGGCGGAATGTCTGCGGTCGAAGCCTCATTACGCAACCATGAAGGTTGCGGCTACAGCCGGATGCCGTGCGACGGTAGTGTCATAGTTTGAAATTGGAATATAATAAGGAAATATTAAAAATTTGACTTTAACTATTCTATTCCTTAAACTATATCTGTAATTGTGACGATTAATGTTAATTAATATAATTTGGGAAATTATTATCGTTCATAATTTTTTTCCTCTTTTAAAGGATCAAAGTCCTTATTTTATTACCATTTTAGACAGTGGAACAATTTTTGTGAATTTTTGTATCATAATACAGAAACATGTTTTATTGATCTGCTTACATAGAAATATTGCTGGAATACTTCCCTACTACTAACGAGAAAAAGCGTAATGCGTGACCCTATTCGTCTTCGAATAATCGGATTTAACCACGAGGGAAATTTCCGCCTAACCTGTCTTGAAACTAATGTGGCGATTCAGGCGGAAACACTTCAAGGTGCTAATCAGAAGATGCAGGATGCCCTCCTATCCTATTTCCAGACTTTTGAGAAAGAGGAGATAGAAGCTGGTGCGTATCTGAGAAAAGCTTCCATGAAATACTACGTCATGTGGCACATGGCGCGTCTTTCTCTGAGTTGGAAATGGATAACTGTGTTCTTCCGATCATTTATTACATACGATCCACGATCCAACCAGCTTAAACTTGCCTAAGAAATACCCAATTCTTGCATGTAAAGAGGTCTTGGCAATCCTCGCTTATTGGGGATTCGTTAATGCCAATCAGGTTGGTAGCCAAGCGCAATTTGTTACAACCATTAAAAATAAAAAACGTAGGGTAACAGTTGATATGAGTTTCAGTGAATTTGACGACTTTCTTCTTCATAGTATGATAAATCAATCTGGATTAACACGCGAGGAATTTTATCTCTGTACTAAAGCTACAGCTAAGAAGATTAATGGAAGATTTACAGATTACAAAAAAGTTTCAACTAAGTAGCGGGTCAGTTTCAGTCAACTAATCTTACCAAGTCTTCATCCGTCCATAAGTTTTTAGCCGCAGACTTCTTTATCCGCCTCCCCAAAGGGGTCCTTCGGACTGGCGGAATGTTCGCGTGTGTGTCAACAACGCAACCATGAAGGCGTTGTCCTGAGGATTCTATCCGAAGGATTGCGGCTACACGATGATGTCCATGAGGAAGAAATTGAAACGGTGAATTTGCCCTCTAGCTGGGAGGATGTTCTACATCCGACCTTGAAGGCTGCGCTCTAGCCATTGGGATTTGCGAAAATAATTATTTACTGACGTTACGCATAAATGTGTTGAGAACTTGATGGACTTTATAATCCCAAGTCCCGTAGGGACGAAATCTTTATAGAATTTAAAAAATATGGTCATTTGAACCCCGTTAGGGGTGAAATAGTTATTTTTATGTCGCTCCGATGGAGCTTTGCATCTTTTCTGAATTGCATTCTATACACATATCGCACCTACGGTGCGTAACATCAGTTATTTACTTTTAGTGAAATTTATAATAGGGAAATTATGTCACACTGGAAATTCATACCTGAAACAGAAGACCAATTGTATTTTCTAACATCAAGCATCATCTATTGGACGTATATTTTTAACGAACCTACATATTTCGAAATTATAATCGAGAGCTTAAAACATTGTCAGCAGCACAAATCGCTCATCATCGCTGGATACGTCATCATGCCAAATCATCTTCATCTTATCTGTGCTGGATCGAAGGAACGTAAACTTGCTGATACCATGCGTGATTTTAAACATTACACAGCATGTAAAATACTCGACAATCTGCGTTTAAGTCAACGATGGAAGGAATTAGAAATTTTCCATAGAGCAGCAATCAAGGAAGGTAAAGGAAATGAACATAGGTTTTGGACCGAAGGCACACATCCAATTTTGGTTGACACCGAGAAAATGTTTCAAGAAAAATTAAATTACATGCACAATAATCCGGTTAGAAAAGGATTTGTTGCCGAACCAGAACATTGGTTGTATTCAAGTGCTAGGAATTATATTCTCGGAGATCATTCGATTTTAAAGGTTGAATGTTACAATTGAAGCGATGAACTTATCGAAGTCGGTGGGGTCGGTAGTAGAACTACCTCCGAGCTTTCTAAGGAGGTTAAGCTGGGAGGAGGTCAACAGTAGACCAGCCCGACACCTGCCCGACAGTCAGGCGGGTCTGGCTGGCGGAACTGTTTCCCAGCTCTCTGGCTGGGAGGATGTTCCACATCCGACCTGTGAGGTAGAACTACGAAATCGGTGGAGTCGGTAGTAGAACTACCTCATAGCTTTCTGCTTCCCAGCTTCTAAGCATTTTTCTTTATAATTCTTTATATTGTTTCGTAGTATATGATCCGTTTCTCTAAAATAACGCATAATGTTCGGGAGCTTTTTCCAAAGCTCACTGAATATTTTTCAACTCGACAGGATGTGGAGTTTGCATATCTTTTTGGTTCATACGGTATCGGCTGCGAAACTCCAATGAGTGATGTTGATATTGCTGTGTATCTTATGAGCGAAGTACCAAAGGATAAATATTTCGACTTACGGTTGAGGATCATTCAAGATACTACGGAAATTCTCCATACCGACGAAGTTGATTTGAGTATTTTAAATGAGGCTGATCAACTCTTCGCTTTCAATATTATTTCTACAAGTACAATTTTGTATGATCGTAACCCCGTATTGCGTATCGATTATGAAGTCAGAATAATTGATCGATATTTGGATTTTGATCCATACAGACAGATTCAGGATAATGCTTATCTTAATAATTTGATTCTGAGATAGGAAATGATGAAACGCGAATCAATAGTTGCGAAACTTCAGAAACTTGATGAAACGATCAAATCACTGGAACAATTAAAATCACATTCAAGGGGAAAAATTCTTGATGATTATTTATTGCAAGCCGCATTAGAGCGGAATCTGCAAATTGCATCACAAGTTGTGCTTGATATCGGAAATAGTATTTTAGCTGAACGCGGCATTAGAGGGATTCATGAATACAAAGATATTATTATCCGTTTAGGTTCGGAAGGGATCATACCAAAGGAGTTTTCCGAAAAGATTTTTCCAATAGCAGGTTTAAGGAATTTATTAGTGCACAATTATCTAGAGATCGATCCTAACCGCCTTGTAGATATTTTATTTAATGATCTTGATGATCTCAGAAAATATATGAAAATTATTGCAACTTACCTCAATAATCAATTAAAATAATCATTGATCGAAGTTTAAATGAAAAAAGCACTCATCACAGGAATTACAGGTCAGGACGGCTCGTATCTTGCCGAGCTTCTGCTGAGCAAAGGATACGAAGTCCACGGAATCATGCGTCGTGCAAGCACTTTCAACACCGGTCGCATCGATCATCTTTATACCGATCCGCATGTCAATGGTGTGAAATTCTTTCTTCACTATGGTGATATCAGTGATTCAACCAATCTCATAAAGCTTCTATACAATTTAAAGCCGGATGAAGTGTACCACCTTGCCGCACAAAGCCATGTACGTGTAAGCTTCGATATACCGGAATATACCGGCGATGTATCGGGAATTGGATCTGTTAGAATTTTGGAAGCGATACGTGAAACGGGAATAAAAACAAAATTTTATCAAGCATCGAGCAGCGAAATGTTTGGAATGGTGAGAGAAATTCCACAGAAAGAGACGACACCATTTTATCCTCGCAGTCCTTATGGCTGCTCGAAAGTTTATGCATATTGGATAACCGTGAATTATCGAGAGTCGTACGATATATTTGCATGTAATGGTATTCTCTTCAATCATGAATCTCCACGTCGTGGGGAGACATTCGTAACACGTAAAATCACACGGGCTCTTGCCCACATCAAAGCAGGACTTGAAAATAGTCTTTACCTCGGTAATTTAGATGCGAAGCGCGACTGGGGTTATGCGAAAGAATTCGTCGAAGCGATGTGGCTGATGCTGCAGCAAGAGAAGGCGGACGATTATGTGATAGCGACCGGTGAAACACATTCTGTACGCGATTTCCTGGATGAAGCATTTGGATATGCCGGTTTGGATTGGAAAAAGTATGTGAAGATCGATCAGAAGTATTATCGTCCCGCTGAAGTTGATGTGCTAATAGGTGATGCGAGCAAAGCGAAAAAGAAACTCGGTTGGCAGTCGAAGACTTCGTTTAAGGAGCTTGTCCGTTTGATGGTAGATGCCGATATCGAGTTGGTAAATAAAGAACATCATCTCTCGATAAAATTATAACCACAATTTTAAATTGCTGGACACAGATGATTATTTTAAAAATGTTAAAGTGGATCCTCCAAGCTGGGGAAAGGTTCTGCCAAAGGCATCCCTTTGGGATACCTCCGATCTTTTGGGCCAAGGAGGTCAACAGTAGACCAGCCCGACACCTGCCCGACAGTC
>JACQYX010000349.1 GCA_016207985.1 Ignavibacteriales bacterium
GCTTGCCGCAATTACGGTCGGACTTGAGCTTGGAATCCCATTCGACAACGTTAAATCAGGGATTGAAAAATTCTCCGGCGTCAACCGTCGATGGGAAAAGAAAGGTGAAGTTAACGGAACCTAGGTATACGATGATTATGCTCACCACCCGACAGAATGCAATGCAACACTTTCCGGGGCAAAGGCGGGGTGGCGCCGGCGCACTGTTTGCGTTTTTCAACCGCATCTTTATTCCCGTACACGCGATTTCTATGAAGAGTTTGCAAAAGCATTTTTACTTGCAGATGTTCTCGTCGTTACCGACATCTATCCTGCAAGAGAAGAGCCTATTCAGGGAATTACCGGTGAGCTGATAGTGAATGCTGCCAAGTTATTCGGTCATAAAAACATCTATTATGTCCCCGACAAAAATAAAATTCCAGATTATTTGATATCGCTTGTCAAGAAAGATGATATCGTAATCATGATGGGTGCCGGCGACATCTGGAAACAGAGTGGTAAGTTATTAGAGAAGTTAAGCATGAAGAAGTGAGAATGATTAACATTGATGAAATAAAGAAAATATTTAAAGGAAAAATCTCTCTCGGTGAGCCGATGAGTAAGTACACTTCTTTTCTAATAGGTGGTCCAGCAGATTACTACTTTGAGCCGGTTGATAAAGAAGACGTTATCAAAATCATTAGTTATCTTCAGGGACAGAATTTCCCATTTGTTGCAATAGGTAAAGGAACAAATTTATTGGTGAATGATGACGGGATTCGGGGGGCAGTAGTCAACCTTGAAAGTGCACTTAAATTAATTCGAGCCGATGGTAATTGCATTTATGCGGAAGCGGGTGTAAGTTTAAATCGCTTTGTGGATTTTTGTATCCAGCAGGAACTTAAAGGTGTTGAGATGCTTGCAGGAATTCCGGGAACCATCGGCGGAGCAATCATCATGAATGCGGGCGCCTTCGGTGGAGAAATATCCAACTATCTCACTGATGCCGAAATTGTAAGAGATGGAATGACGAAGATTTTGACAAAAGAAGATATCGGTTTTTCATACCGGCATTCATCTTTTTCTACCAACGATGTTGTTCTTAGTGCTCGCTTTAAGCTCCAATCTGGAAATAAAGAGGAAATTATGAAAACACGAAACGAGCTCGTTTTACAAAGGAACCGAAAGCATCCGATAAATTATCCAAACTGCGGCAGTGTATTCAAGAATCCTCAAGGTATGCCTGCTGCGAAACTTATAGAAGATGTTCGATTGAAAGGTGTTCGCAGTGGTAATGCACAAATCTCCGAGGTTCTTCTTGAACTTGAAGTAAAACTTCTTGGTTTCTCAAATAACAATCTTAGCAAAGTAATATAGTGATCGAACAGAGTGTGACAAATATTAATATCAGAAATCAGAAAAACATGAAACGCTGGGGAATCGTGTTAATGATACCCCTGATTATCGCTTTTATTGTAACCTGTTGCTTAGGAGCAAAGTGGAAAGATTCTCTCAGAGTAAATCGGGTAATTGTGCAGGGTTTACATATCCTATCTGTACAGCAGATTTTTTCATTGGCAAATATTCAGTTGAAAATGCCGTTTGATAGTATAGATATATTCAGAATCCACGAGCGGATTCTTCAACAACCGTTCGTCCAATCGGCAAGGGTTACCCGGCACTATCCGGATGCAATAGATATCCAAATTGTCGAGCGGGTACCTATAGCTTCTGTAAACAACGGTCATCTCAATTACATCGATACCGAAAAAATTGTTCTTCCGTATATTGAGAGCTCGTCGAGCCTTGATCTTCCGATAATCAGCGGTGTGGATAGTGTTCATCAGTCAAAAGTAGGTGAAAAAATTGAGAACCCAGAACTGGCAATCGCAATAAATCTTCTACAAATTGCAATCTTGATCGATTCTACGCTGTATCATTTTATTTCCGAAATCAATATGAATGATGGCAAAGATATTATCCTTTACTCTTCCGATGTAGGCGTGCCGATTCTCCTGGGCCGCGATGATATTGAAAAAAAACTTTTAACATTACAAACATTCTGGAATAACTACGTGAAACCACCAAACGCACAATCGCTGCAGTATGTTGATTTACGATTCAACGATCAGGTGGTTGTAAAATGGCGAACAGAAGAACAACAGACGAAAGCAAGTCTGTAATATAATTTTGAAAGGCATGAGAATAGGAATGGAACCGGAAATAATAGTTGGATTAGATATTGGAACGACAAAAGTGTGTGCCGTTGTCGCATCCATTGATGAAAACGGAAAGTTTAACGTGCTCGGCGTTGGGCGAAGCCCATCCGATGGACTAACTCGCGGTGTAGTCACTAATATCGATAAAACGGTCAGATCGATACAAAGTGCCGTCTCGGAAGCAGAAGGGCGATCCGGTATAAAAATACAATCGGTAATTGTCGGGATTGCCGGTGATCATATCCAAAGCTTTCAGAGCCGTGGTGTTATTGCAATCAGTGGATTGGAAAATGAAATATCGCAATCCGACGTTAATCGACTGATAGAAGATACAAAACGTGTAGCACTTCCATCCGACCGGCGGATCATCCACGTCATTCCACAAGAGTTTATAATCGATGGCCAAGATGGTGTTAGCGATCCTGTCGGTATGTCGGGTGTAAGATTGGAAGCCAATGTTCACATTATCACGGGACTCGTTACAGCCGCCCAAAATATTTATAAATGTGTTCAGCGTGCCGGTTTACAGATTAGCGATATGGTGTTGGAGCCGCTCGCCTCGAGTTATGCAGTTCTTGACGAAGAGAAAAAAGAAGTCGGCATCGCTTTGCTCGACGTCGGCGGTGGAACTACCGATTTAGCAGTTTTCGAAGATCGCACAATACGCTATACCGCAGTTGTCCCGATTGCTGGAAATCAAGTCACTAACGACATACGAAAAGGTTTAGGTGTTCTCACTGAGCAAGCCGAAAAGCTAAAATGCCAGCACGGTTTTGCATACCTCCCGAGCGTAGTCGATGAAGAGCCGATCGTGATTCCGGGAATTGGCGGCAGACCTCCACTGGAATTCGATAAGAAATTGCTTGCACAAATAATTCTGCCGCGAATGGAAGAAATATTTGAGATTGCTGCAATTGCTCGTGAAGTGCTCGGCTTACCGGTGAAAATCGGGATCCCTGGTGGATTCAGTGCCGGACTTGTGCGTGAAATCGAGAATCCAATATATGCAACGTGTGTCGGTTTGGTCTTGCACGGGCTGAGACATAAAGACAAAACAGTTTTAAATTTTAATAATGGTAAAAGCAGCGGTTCGATAAAGAGGATATTCGTCAAAATGAAAAGCTGGTTCGATGAACTTTGATACAAGAACATAAAATTTTATTGACTAATTATTCAAACAAAACATCTAAACTATATAGGAGATACGATAGTGATAGAACTAGATAATTTCTTCAGCCAAGGAGCGAAGATACGTGTGGTAGGGATTGGCGGCGGCGGTGGCAATGCCGTAAATAGCATGATCGATAAACGATTGCAGGGTGTGGATTTCTTTGCAATCAACTGCGATATGCAAGCATTAGATCGGAATAAAGCTCCGAACAAAGTCCAGATAGGTAAAAATCTTACACGAGGCTTGGGTGCAGGAGCCGATCCGTCCATCGGACAGCGTGCAGTAGAAGAGGATCGTGATGAGATATCCCGCTCACTAACCGGCAGCGATATGGTATTCGTAACAGCCGGCATGGGCGGCGGTACCGGCACCGGCGGCGGTCCGATTGTTGCGAATATTGCTAAAAGTCTCGGTGCACTCGTTGTCGGCATAGTGACAAAACCGTTTACCTGCGAAGGAAAGAAGCGCATGGCTCAAGCGGAAACCGGTATCGAGGAGATGAAAAAGCAGGTAGATACACTCATCGTAATACCGAACCAAAAATTGTTGTCGATTGTCGAGCGAAATACTCCTTTGCAAGAAGCATTCGATAAAGCAAACGAAGTGCTATACAACGCAACGCGTGGCATATCCGAGTTGATTACGACTCCAGGCTTAATCAACGTCGACTTCGCGGATGTACGGACTATAATGCGTGAGATGGGGGATGCATTAATGGGTTCCGGAGTTGCTACAGGTGAAAACCGTTCCATTGAAGCGGCACATGCGGCAATCTCCAGTCCGCTTCTCGAAGGTGTTTCCATCTCCGGCGCACTTGGTGTTCTTGTTAATGTTACCGGTGGTCCTACGATGTCGCTTGTCGAAGTTGATGAAGCGGTGAGCGTTATTCACGAATCAGCTGGGGAAGAAGCCAACGTAATTATGGGCGCCGTGATCGATGAAAGCCTTGCAGACGAAATGATGGTAACAGTAATTGCGACCGGTTTCAACAAACGAGGATTGGGTGCGGTTCGCGTGGTAAAGCAACCGGCAAAAATCATAGATCGTATTCCCGCGGGTCTTCATGATCTACAGAAGCTCGATGAGCCTGCATATATGCGTCGAGGTATTGATATCCCGTTCAATCCCGTAAAACCGGAAGAATCGTCATCAAAGTCGGTTGATGCAATCGATGTTGAAAAACCGGCTTTCTTAAGAAAAATCATGGACTGAAAATAACGATATCATACATCTCGTGTTATCAGCTATCGGGTAGGGTTAATATTAAAACATTCACTCCATATTTTCTGTGAAGTGAGAATCAAATTATCGTATACTCCTTGAGAGAAGCGTGCATTTCACGCACGCTCCTCTCCGATATTTTTATTCTCGTCATTGTTTCTTGCATCTTCCATCACCATTTCATACCTTTTTAGTATATGAAACATCTGTTATTTTCACTTGTCCTCCTTGTTATCTTTGTTCAAACCGAATCGTTTGCACAAGCATCAAAGATTACCAGTTCGTTCAAAATCGCTCGCCTGAAATACAACGGTGGGGGTGATTGGTATAACGATCCTCAAGAAGAGGTCAATCTCCTGAAATACGTTCAGCAAAATACACTCATCGATGTACTTCCAGTCTATGAGTTCGTTGAAATCACCGATGACGATTTCTTTGCGTACCCATTCATTTTTATGACGGGGCATGGGAATATCGTTTTTTCAACTCTCGAATCTAAACGCTTACGCATGTACCTGGAAAACGGGGGCTTCATTTACGTCGATGATGATTACGGAATGGACGGAGCTTTCCGCCGCGAGATCAAGA
>JACQYX010000350.1 GCA_016207985.1 Ignavibacteriales bacterium
AAGCTCACGCACTTCTGATTTACTTAGGTTTGCTTCGAGTAGTGGGGAGCGAACATTCTGCTCATTTTTTGCTTTGGCACCGGGACGAAAATCGTTCAGGTCATCGGTAATCGTTCCATCAACTACCCACTTGATACCTCGTTCCCGTGCAATGGTGTGCAGCTTGTTGAAGAGTTCCGTCTTGCAATAATAGCAGCGGTCAACAGGATTCTCGCTAAACTTTAAGTTGTCGGTTTCTTCGGTGCGGACTTCCTCGAAACGGGCACCAATAGCTTTTACAAGTCGGACCGCTTCTGTGTATTCATATTCTGGATATGTTTCCGATTTACCAATGACTGCAAGTGCTTTATCACCTAATACGTCGACGGCAACTTTAAGAAGTAATGTACTATCGACGCCGCCCGAGTAACCGATAGCGACGCTGCCTAAATCTTTGAGTATCGATTTCAATTTTAAAAATTTTTTTTCGAGGTCCGGATTCATAAAATAAATATCGGCTGCCCGAAAGTTTTTCGGGCGTTTTCAATTTGATTAGAGATAATTTATTTCTCCAGAAGATGTGTAAACTCTTTAATCGAGTGGACGCCGGGGAATTCCTGCTCGAAAACTTTTATCTTTGTGGGATCAAGCTGGAACGATGTCTTCAACGATTCAAGTGCATCATAAGTTTTACGCATCAGGAATAAAACCTTCGCTCTGTCGTAATATGGATCTGCCCAATCCGGCTGTATCTCGATACACTTGTTCAAAGCTTTGAGTGCTTCATTGAAATATCCATATTCAAGCAGCGTTTCACCTAAGTCGAACCATGCATCGAGATTTGTCGGATCCCAGCGAACAGCCATTTTGTAACTGTACAATGCCTCACGCCACTTTCCTAAATTATAAGCAGCATCTGCTTTTGCATGCCAAAGCTCAGGATAGTTTTTGCATAGCGAAAGTGCTTGGGTGTAATCGTTGTACGCTTTTTGATATTCTTCCATAGAATCATAGCAGCTTCCGCGACCGAAGAATGATTCGTAATGTGTTGGATCGTGTCTGATAGCTTGTGTAAAACATTTGATGGCTTCTTTGTACATTCCGATGTCTTCATAAACATTCCCTAAATTGTACCAAGACGGAACGTCATGTTCATCGAGTCTGATTGTTTCCCGATAACAAGCTATGGCGTCGTAAATTCTTCCCATGTTGGCGAATGCATTTCCTTTATTGTACCATGCAGAAGGAAAGTTTTCTTTGATAGCGAGCGACATATCATAACTCTCAACAGCCCTCGAATATTGTGATATTCGGTTGAGAACGATGCCGCGGTTGTACCAGGCATTATAACTGAATGGATCGATTTCGATATGTTTATCGTAGCATTTTAAAGCATCATCGAGTTTATCGAGGCAATCGTAACAATATCCAAGTTCATACAATGCGTCTTTATGATTGGGATTACCTTCGAGTATATAGTTGAAGATTTTCAGAGCGTCTTCAAATCGCTCCAATTTTTCAAGCGTTAGTCCTTTCATGAAAAAAGCTTCCTCATTCGAGGAATCGATTTCTATCGCTTTATCATACCATAGGAGTGCCTCTTCACATTGACCAAGATTATCCAGCGCAAATCCATAACCGATCAGAAGTTCAACGTCGACTGGATTTAAATTTCGGGCACGCTCAAGACTGTCCAATGCTTCTCGATACCTCTGAAGGTGATTGAGAATAGTCCCTTTTCGCAGCCATGCGTCGGCATTGAGTGGGAGATAATCCAAAAATCGATTGATGAAATGAAGTGCTTCGTTATATTTCTGATTCTCGAAGTAATAATTCGCAACTTCTTCCAGTGCTTCTATTGTCGATAAGCCGCTGGTTCCTTCGTTCAACTTCTCGGATAGTTTTTTTATTTCTTCTTCGATGTTCTCCGGCTTGCGGTGAGGTTCGTCTTGCTCATCATCTATATTTCCAAATTCTAAATTGTCCATACTCACACCTTCAAAAAAATGTACTGATGCAATATAAATAAAAAAATAATCGGAAGTCAAGTGATTGTATGGCTCAAACAGTGTAACTTCATTGTTTTTTATGGAAAAATCAGGTATATTTAATACTTCGAAACCGAATGATCGCTGAAAATGTATTAAATATCAAACGCCGAATCGCCTCGGTTTGTAAAAAATACGACAAATTGCCGAGGTTGGTTTGTTCGATATTGGTGAGAGTTATGTTCAAGAAATGCGTCAGAAACATGACGAAGTATCTGATGAAAGAATAAAATGGCATTTTATCGGTCATCTGCAGTCGAACAAGGTTAAATATATCGTTGAGTGGATTCATCTTATTCATGCGGTCGATTCAATAAAGCTTGGAAATGAAATATCGAGATGTGTAGCCAGATTTGGGCGTCAGGTGGATGTATTGATTGAAGTAAATACGAGCGGTGAAGCTACCCATTATGGAGTCCCTATAGATGAAACTCTTATGTTAGTAAAAGAAATATCTCAATTACCAAATATCAATGTATGTGGATTGATGACGATGGGTCCATTTCTCCCTGATCCGGAAGAGTCTAGACCTGCTTTTTGTATGCTTCGAGCATTAAGAGAAACAATTGAAAAGGAAACTCATAAACTCCCAGTTCTTTCGATGGGTATGTCTAACGATTTCGAGGTAGCTATCGAGGAAGGAGCAACGATGATTCGGATTGGAACAGCAATCTTCGGTAGTCGCACAACGAGGAATTAAAATATGAAACTAACAGCATCCGAGATACGGAAACACACATTTAAATCAAAAATCTCCGGATTTAATCCTGCAGAGGTATTAAATTTTTTGGAAGTGATTGCAGGTGAGTGGGAAGAATCTCAGCGTCAGCAATCTGAATTGAGAGAGAAAATTATTGAGCTGGAGACCAAGCTCAAAGATTACCTCACAATGGAGAAAGCAATCCAGCAAACTTTTCTGCAGGCACAGGAGACAAGCATGAAGGGTTTAGAGAATGCCCGCAAAGAAGCCCAGCTTATTATCCAGGAAGCGGAAATCAAAGCGGCGCAGATTGTCGATAAGGCACGCACAGACTTGACAACTCTCAAAGAACAGTTCACAATTCTGAAGGCGAAAAAAGATTCCATCGTTGCTCGTCTGAAGATGATGCTACATTCAGAGCTTGATCTCATCAGAGCACTTGAAGTCGACGAAGAATTACAGCTCCAGCAGTCGAGCGGGAATGAACAAGAGATAACGAAAGCTAAAACAGAAATTGAAGAGATTATCAAACAATTGGAGTAACAGTATGATATCACTTCGTGAGCAAATTGAAGAATCGGTTAAATATATCAGGAAGCATACAAAGATGCGTACCGAGATTGGAATCATTCTTGGAACGGGTCTCGGTGGATTAGTCAAAGAAATACGAAAGGAAATTGTTCTCGATTATGACGAAATTCCTTACTTCCCGATTTCGACCGTTGAATCGCACCATGGTAAACTGATATTCGGTACGCTGGCTGGGAAAAAAGTAGTCGCTATGCAGGGAAGATTCCACTATTACGAAGGATACAGTATGCAGCAGGTGACGTATCCGGTGCGTGTGATGTCTTATAAAACCGGTCTCGGTGTGAAAACTTTGTTGATCTCGAATGCAGCGGGTGGAATGAATCCAGAATTTCGTCGCAGTGATCTTATGATCATTACCGATCATATCAATCTTCAGGGTGATAATCCATTAATCGGACCGAATGATGATGAATTAGGATCGCGGTTTCCAGATATGTCGGAACCTTATAGTAAATCGTTGATCGCTCTTGCAGATAAAATTGCACGCGAAAAAAAGATTAAGGTTCAGCACGGTGTATTTGTCGCTGTTCAGGGTCCGAATCTTGAGACAAAAGCAGAGTATCGTTTTCTCCGAAACATAGGTGCGGACGCAGTCGGCATGTCGACCGTTCCTGAGGACATTGTTGCCATTCACATGGGAATGCGTGTGCTCGGTATCTCTATTATAACAGATGAATGTTTCCCTGATACACTTCAACCGGTTTCGGTCGATGAGATAATAAAAGTCGCAAATAAAGCGGAGCCGAAGCTCACAAAAATTATGAAAGAATTGGTTAGAAGGCTTTAAGCATTGCATTGGTTAGTGTAATATGCAAGCATTCGGAAAGTTATTGATCGTATTCGGTTTTGTAACCATCGTTCTCGGCGTTATTTTGTTGTTTTTCGATAAAATTCCCTTGATCGGCAAGTTACCGGGTGATATAAATATTAAGAAGGATAATTTTCAGTTTTATTTTCCAATCACATCGAGCCTTGTTTTAAGTATCATCATAAGTCTGATTTTGTGGTTAGTATCATTAATCAGTAGAAAGTGAATTGACAAAATAGTGTTCAAAGAATTAACAGATAAAATAAATTATTCCCAGCTTGAGTTAGAAATACTCAAGTTTTGGAAGGAACAAAAAATCTTCGAGAAGAGCATTAGCCAGAGGGAAGGCAAACCCGGCTTCACGTTCTACGAAGGTCCGCCAACAGCTAACGGACGCCCGGGCATTCACCATGTTATGAGCCGCACCTTAAAAGACCTTGTTTGCCGATATAAAACTATGCGCGGTTTTCAAGTTCATCGAAAAGCAGGATGGGATACACATGGTTTACCTGTTGAAATCGAAGTCGAAAAAATGCTCGGCTTCAAACATAAAGACGATATTGTCAAATATGGTGTGTCGAAGTTCAACGAAGAGTGTAAAAAATCGGTGTGGAAATATTTGGGTGATTGGGAAAACCTTACAAAGCGGATGGGTTACTGGGTTAACTTAGATGATCCATACATAACATTTAAGAATGAATACATCGAGTCGATATGGTGGGCGCTGAAGCAATACTTCGATAAAGGTTTTATCTATAAAGGTTACAAAATCCAGCCATACTGCCCGCGCTGCGAAACACCTCTTTCATCTCACGAGGTTTCGCTCGGTTACGAGGATGTAAAAGATCCAAGCATCTATGTAAAGATGAAATTAAAAGGCGAGGAAAACACTTTTTTTCTTGTCTGGACAACGACACCATGGACGCTTATCTCAAATGTCGCGCTGGCTGTTCATCCTGAAGTCGATTACGTCAAGGTTGAGCATAAAGGTGAGAAATTAATTCTTGCCGAAGCTCGCTTAGGTGTGCTCGATGGTGAATACTTGATCGTTGAG
>JACQYX010000351.1 GCA_016207985.1 Ignavibacteriales bacterium
ATGATGACTTCAAAATATTTGTTACACTTTTTCAACCGCAAGTCTTTGTTAAAAAAGATGGACGTTGTGCCCTTGATGAGATACGTGAAAAAGCAATTAGCTTCCAAACATCGCTGGAGGAAGATTTACGAAGAAGGATATTCACCGTTGTGGTTGATCTTGCGAATGGTTTCTGGCAATTCAAAGATAATAAACTAACTGAAAAAGAACTACCCGATCTCTATAACAATTGTCTGATTATCCTATACCGCCTTTTGTTTATTCTATATGCTGAGGGAAGAGGATTGTTGCCCGTTAAACTCTCAGGCGCCGGTTCAAATAAAAACTATAGGGAACGATTTTCACTTCAACGATTGAATGTACGACTTAAGAAAGCTTCTGAATTCCATTCCGATACGTTTACTGATTTGTATGAAGAACTCTTAAAGCTTTTTCATTTAATCAATGGTGACAAACCAAAATTAAATAAGGAATGCGAGGTACCAAGATATAACGGCGGGCTTTTCAATCCTAATAATCATTCTGCTATTGAGAAATGGCGAGTAGGAGAAAAGGCACTCGCTCAAGTTCTTCGTGACTTAATTTTCAGTTCAGGACATACAAGTAAAAGCTCCCAGCCGGAATTTGAATGGGGTACGATTGATTATGCTGATTTAGAAGTAAGACAGCTCGGCGATATCTACGAAGGATTGCTTGGCGGACACTTAGAGCTGCAAAATGATAAACTTGTTTTGCGAAGTGAACGTGGTGAGCTTCAAGTTTCAGGGACTTTTTATACGCCTGACTGGATTGTCCGATTCCTTGTGGAAAAAACACTCAAGCCATTGATTGAAGAAATCGAAAAGAGCGATGAAGTCCTGAATGCACTGAAAAGGAAAAAGAAAGATAACCTGTTTGCCCTAAAAGTTTTGAAGCTAAATATCCTCGATAATGCAATGGGAAGCGGGCATTTTCTTGTCCGTGCCACTGAATGGCTTGCCGACCAAATCGTTTATCATCCAACAACTCAATTCCAGATAGAAAAAGTATCGCCGGGAATTTCCCAAGAGCAAACCGAAGTCGCTTACTGGCGTCGCCGAGTTGTTGAAGCATGTATTTACGGTGTTGATTCAAATCCATTGGCAGTCGAGCTGACGAAACTATCGCTCTGGCTCACTTGCATCGCCTCAAATGAGCCGTTGAACTTTCTTGATCATCACTTGCGTATCGGCAATTCACTAATCGGTGCCAAGCTTCATGAATTATCGGTGCTACCCGTTCATCAAAAAGAAGAGCAAATACCTTTTTCATTCGGATCAAATCTTACCAATGCGGTAAGTGATGCTATAAAAGAAAATGAAGCCATCGAGGAAGAAGCTTCGACCGAGATTGATATTGTGCAGAAGAAGAAAGAACGCTGGCGGGATAAAGTCATAAAACGACTTGATCCTTTCAGAGATGTAGCGAACTTGTGGATTTCTGCAGCTTCAGGATTGGATATAAATGAATCGGAATACACGCAGCTTGCTTCTGGATTTGTTGCTTTACCGAAACCACGATCTAAGGAATTCCAAGAATTCAAATCTACGCTTGAAAAATTTAAAGATGAATACAAGCGCATTACTAACTACTTAATGCCGTTTCACTGGGAGTTGGAATTCCCCGATGTGTTCTTCAATGACGATGGAACCATAAAAGACAATCCCGGTTTCGATGCCATTCTTGGCAATCCGCCATACATCTCAACTCAAACATCGAGCGGGTTTGAATACCGAAATGCACTTGACCAACGGTTCGGTTTCGTTGACGATCTCTACGTTCACTTTGTGTTTCAAGGGTTTAATCTCCTGCGAAACGGCGGAACGTTCGGCTACATTGTCTCCGATACATTCTTTACACTTACAACAAAACTGCGTATGCGCGAGTTTCTACAGCGCAAACGATTGCTTTTCCTTGGACAATGTGATCCATTTACGGCAACGGTAGATGCTGCAATTATCGTTGCTCAGAAAAAAGATGCAAAAGAAAATTATGATCTTCATTTTGTACAGGCACGCTATGAAACTGAAGGTAGCACACCTGACAAAGAACTTGTTGAGCTTGCAACGAAGCCAATGCCACTGCTCATAAACGGGTCAACGCAGATAGAGGTAGACGGAGAACAGCATCATGTTCTTCATGGAAATCAGGGCTGTTTACGTTTGCATAGAATCGGGGTGGATGCATACCGCTCAGCAGTGAAGTCAACGTTCTTCGAGCCTAGGGAAGCGATCATCCAATTGTACAATAAGTTTAATGAACCACTAAATAAGCTGATAACTAAATGGTGGGAAAAGATTGAAACATCGAAAAAGTTCGATGAAAATAAGTCGGAGATTATCAAATACAACAACTCACTTAATGCCGGTGATATTACATTAGTAGGATTAATAGCAGAAGGTGGTCAAGGTCTTGCAACTGCAAACAATGGTCGCTTTTTAGGATACCTTGAAGGAACCGAACAGGCAGAGAAAATTAAAGTACGCCAAAATGAGTTAAAGCAATTATGGAATCAGAATAATAAAATCGCACCAGTACTACACAAACTTTTAACTGAAAAGAATAATAACTTCGAAGATGTCATCGAAGAATTAAAAATGCACTTCGATCAATACCGTGAGCTTGGTTTGAAAAAAGGTGAAATTTACCGTACAGTTCCAGTGAAGATGATAGCAACTGAGGAAGATTTCAAGAGTGCTTATGAATTCCGTAAAACCGAGCTTGAAGAACAATGGCAAAAATCAAAAGATTTTAAGAGACCCTACGAAGAATTGAAGCAACAATTTGGTCATGATTTTTACAAACTCTTTCAAGCCATAGTCAACATTGCAATAAAAAGAAAAACATCTTTAACAAAACTTGGGATTAGACCTGGTGAGTTTTATACCAACGAAGAAGAATCACTTCGCATAGCAACAATCCATAATGGTTTAGTCGGGAAACGCTACTGGGTTTCATTTCGTAAAGGAGATCCTATTGGTAATAAGTGGTCTAACATAGAACCAGTTTTTATCTTATGGTCCAAAGATAATGCAGATTATATGAGAACATCTAAAGATGCAAGGTGGCAAGGCTATCAATATTTTTTAAAAGAGCATGGAATAGCATGGACTCGTGGAGCAAATCATACTTGTATTAAAGCTCGATTGCAGAACGATTGTATTTATGATGTTGGTGGTATGCA
>JACQYX010000352.1 GCA_016207985.1 Ignavibacteriales bacterium
AATGATTTTAGGAATCAAGTTGAAATATCTTTTGATTCACACGAAGAAAACCATACAGAAGTTACTACTACCCTCAACAAAAAATAAAATAGAACATAATCAACACACATTTTAGTGTTCATGGTTTGCCACACATTTTGTTTTATATTGCATATGGCAGCTATAACCCCATCCCAAATATCGAGATGAATAATCTGCTTGTACTTTTTAGCACACCCTTCCACTGGAGAATCTAAAATGAATTACAATAAGTTTGCACAAAGATTTTTTCATAAAAGGTTTCGCAATCAACCAACCGGTTACCCAATCGCTACAATTGCATACTACGGTCCCGACGACCAAACAGCAACAAAAGTCGCCGTGGGAATTGTCGACAGCAAGGAAGAGGTTATAGAGTTAAGACGTTGGTTTGTCCGGGCTCAAGATGTACGCATCGACAGAGCGATTAACGATGAAATCTTGTCGTTCATCAAAGAGCACAACGTTCAACGCGTAGCAATGGCAGGCAGGATTATCGGTTGTCCTCACGAAGAAGGTATCGATTATCCCGAAGGAACAACTTGCCCTCATTGTGCCTATTGGGCAAAAATAGATCGATGGACAGGTGAGGTGTTGAAATAAACACAATACTTTTAATCACATTTAGCACATGATTAATTCAACAGAGGTAAATTTATGATCCGTAAAATTGGTTTTGCTTTCTTAGTAACCATCGCCGTTGCTACTAACCTTGAATTCGTACATTGTCAGGATGACCTGCGGATCTGGAAGGAGTTCATTAATACTCTTCGAAGCGGAAAAATGACAATCGATAAAATCCGACCGTATCAACAGCTTGGCGATCATTACAAACCAATACTGCTCGGATATTTAGATTCGGTCAAAACGCAAGCAGCACCCGAAGATTGGATCGCCGAGCCGGAGGTCATTAAAATTGATAATCGAACACAGTACATCATCCCTTGGACAACAAGGAATCAAAAGGTCTCGTACTGTTTTTCGTTCATCACCGAAGGATCTCACTGGTATTTCCAACATTTGGAGGCGATCTTCATTCGTCTTGACAAAATTTCTGAGCTACCGACTTCAAAATTTCCCGATGTTGCTGAAGATCGCAAGAGCTGGGCTCGTGAAGAAATCTATTGGTCGTTCGTTATTATAAACGTTTACCTTCCCACTGCGAAAGAAAAGGGAAAAGAATACGCACTCAGCATGTTGAAAGACGGAGGCGGATATTTTGTCGGTGCGAGAACTTGGGTACCATTTTCTTCTCCGCACAAAGCATTCATTCTTTATTTATGCTGGGAACAGGCAAACCTCAGAGGGAACGATGTTACGCTCGTGAAACTGGAGGATCATGAAGCAATCGTGTGTCTGAATACATACTTCTTTGCATTGTACTCTATTACATCACACTTGAAGCCGAGAATATCTCTCGAAGACTACAAGCAGATCTTTGAGACCATCTGGCAAGACCGGGCATCGAATGCCGGGTGGAATCTTGACATTAAATACTCTCCCGATTATGAAGTTACATTTCACTTCACAAAAAGGGATTAATGACTAAAATGAGTGACATTATCCGCGGTCAGATTGATTTATTTTTATAAAATGAATATCTTATTAGTTAATTAATCGTCAACTAAAATAATTTGGAAGGACAATCAAATGTTAATCACAACAACGAACATGATCGAGGGAAAAAGAATTACCAAGTACCACGGACTTGTAAGCGGCGAGGCAATCTTGGGTGCTAACATTTTCAAAGATTTCTTTGCCGGGATACGCGATATTGTCGGTGGGCGTTCTGCGGCATACGAGGAAGAACTCAGAAAAGCGAAAGATATCGCAATCGTCGAAATGAAACAACAAGCGAAGGAGCTTGGCGCCAACGCTATCATCGGCGTTGATCTCGACTATGAGACTGTTGGGCAAACAGGCGGTATGCTCATGGTCAGTGCCAGCGGCACAGCAGTATACTTCGAGGGATGAACATCGAACAGTCGGATAATAACTTGGCGACACGATTGATATTCAGTCTGCTTGTTTCACTTTTTCTTTTTACAAACCAATCGTCATCGCAATCATCATGTGACAGCACATTCCGTGTGATGTCGTTTAACATCCGATATAACAATCCCGGCGATAGTTTGAACTCGTGGCAGTATCGGAAGGAACGTGTCGCTCAGCTCATCCGCTATCATAAAGCGGATGTATGTGGTTTGCAGGAAGCGTTGACAGATCAGATCCACGATCTGACATCTCTCCTACCTGATTTCGCCTGGTATGGTGTTGGTCGTGAAGATGGGAAATCGACAGGTGAGTACTGTCCGATTTTTTATCGCAGGAACCGCTTCCAACTAATTCAACATGGCACGTTCTGGCTTTCTCCGTTTCCCGATTCTGTTGGAAGCCGAGGATGGGATGCGGCCCTTCCACGCAGAGTTACGTGGGGATGTCTGGAAGAACATAAAACCGGAAAGATATTTTTTGTAATGAACACACACTTCGACCATAAAGGGGAAACCGCTCGACGCATGAGCGCTTCTCTTCTGCTCGATAGTGTCAAATCTAAAATTGCATACGCACCTGTGATCGTTACAGGTGATTTCAATTCCGATGATAGCTCTGACGTTTATCAAAAGATGGTAGATCAGAATTCGACAACGCCACTTTTAGTTGATGGTCTTTACGAATCC
>JACQYX010000353.1 GCA_016207985.1 Ignavibacteriales bacterium
GCGGTGTATATTTATATAAACTCGCAGCTAGAAAATTTGTTCAAGTTAAAAAGATGGTTGTAGCGCATTGATTTAAGTAAAAATATTTATTGGCTCGGGGTCGACCTATTTATTCTAGATCGGCCCTTTTTTATTTCATAATGTGATGCAATTCCCTAAAAAAAATTGTAAGTTTCTTCGTCTCGTATGGGTACAATCCAGAAAATTCTGATAATCAGGCTCAGTTCTCTCGGCGATATCGTTCTTTCATCGCTGTTAATCCGTGTGTTGAGGACAACGTTCCCGAATGCACGAATAGACTTCTTAGTAAAGTCTGATTATGCAGATCTCGTAAAATTCAATCCGTATCTCTCCTTTGTTATCGAGCTAAAAACAGATTCAAAGGAGGAATTACGAATCTTGAGGGACAGTATTCGCAACACTCGATACGATGTAATCCTTGATATCCATAACAGCATCCGCAGTCGTTACATTCGCTGGCTCTCGGGTGTAAGAATCAAAGGTGTCGTGAATAAAAGAATCTTTAGAAGATTCTTCTTTGTGAACTTTAAATGGAATTTTTATCGAAGTACCGATTCGGTAGCAGATCGATATCTTGAAACGGCAAGAAAACTCGGAGTTAAAAATGATGGGCTCGGATTGGAAGTATTTGTGCCGGAAGAAAATATTTTAACCGTCAATGCGATGATGGATAAATACAAGCTACGTCGTTATGATGCTGTGATTGGAATGGCACCATGCGCCCGGCACTTCACAAAATGTTGGGCACCCGAACGTTTTATAGAACTGGGAATTCAGCTCACGAAGCTATTCAACACTAAAATATTCATTTTCGGCAGTAAAGATGAACAAGATTACTGTGGTGATATTGCACAGATGATCAATGTACCGACAATTGTTCTATTATAGTTACCAACGACAGTGGAATAATGCATATCGCGGCAGCGAGAAAGAGAAAAGTCGTCGCCATCTTCGGCTCAACCGTGAAAGAATTTGGATTTTTTCCTTATGGAACAGAATCGATTATCGCCGAAGCTCAGGATGTTAAATGCAGACCTTGCTCGCATATAGGCTTATCGAATTGTCCAAAGAAGCACTTTCGCTGTATGAATGAAATACAAGTTGATGATGTGATAAAAAACGTTCAGCGATTGTTAGCATGATGATTTGGAAAATTTTATATAATGTTTGCATCATTCCACTTTTGTGGTGTGGTTTCCATTTATATGGATTGCTAAACCAAAAAGCCAGGCGGGCACTGCGTGGTCGAAAAAATCTCTTCGGAAGGTTGCAGCAGGAGCTTGCTCACCTCGAATCCGTTAAGAATAGAATATGGTTCCATGCCTCTTCGATGGGTGAGTTTGAACAGGCAAAACCAATTATTGCAGAATTGAAAAAGCGATATCCGGAAATACAAGTAATCGTATCATTTTTCTCACCGTCAGGGTACGAACATTCATTATCGTACAAACTTGCAGATGTAGTAACTTATATTCCATTCGATTCATATTTCAATGCGAAGAAATTTATCGAAATTGTAAAGCCATCGGCGGCGATACTTGTCCGCTACGATATTTGGCCCAACCACATATGGATTCTAAAACAAAGAGGCATTCCAGCTTTCATCGCGAGTGCTACGCTTCAGGTAAAAACATACAGAAAAGTTCCGCTGCTTCGTCAGTTTATACGGTCATTATATAATTCGTTTGATTATATACTAACTGTTTCAGAAACCGATAAAAATGTCTTCGAGACATTCCATCTTAATCATCCTGTTGTTAAAGTCATAGGCGATACGCGATACGACCAGGTCTGGAAACGAAGTGCAGAGTCGAGAAAACGGCAGTTACTGGATCCAAAACTTCTTGAAAATAAAAAAGTTGTTGTTGTTGGGAGCAGCTGGAGGGAAGACGAAACGAGATTGTTGCCGGCAATATCGAAATTGATCCGTGAAATAGAGAACCTGCTCATAATATGGGTTCAGCATGAGCCTACAGAAGAAAATCTTGAGTATCTGGAGATAGAGATAAGTGGAAATATACCAGCTATCCGCTTCTCACACTTGCATCAATACCAGAACGAGAAGATTATTCTCGTAGACAGTGTAGGAATTCTTATGACTCTTTACCAGTACGCTCATGCAGCATATGTTGGTGGTGGTTTTGGAAGTGGAATCCACAATGTTTTAGAGCCGGCATCGTATGGGATACCAATTCTCTTCGGTCCAAAGTTTACAAATTCTCAAGAAGCAACAAGATTGTTAAATGAAGAAGCGGCATATATGGGAAGGAGTGAAGATGAATTGTATTATGGTTTATCAATATTATTAACGGATGAATCTCAGAGAAAAAGGTGCGGTGAGAAAGCTATTGCTCTTGTGAATCAAAATGTTGGAGCTACTGAACGAGTTCTTTTCTATATAGAAAAAGTTTTGTAAATTTTATTCGAACGATCAGCATCATACAAAATGAAAATAGCTTACTTTGATACAATTTCTGGCATCAGCGGTGATATGACGCTTGCAGCATTTATCAGTGCCGGTGTTTCACTTGACGAACTTACAAATGAAATAAAGAAGTTAAATCTTCAAGGTATTGAACTTGAAGCAGCACGAATCGAGCGAAACGGTGTTTCTGCGATCAAACTTGATGTCGTCATTTCAGCACCGCAGCGGCATCACCGTCATCTGAAAGATATTTTTAAAATTATTGATGAAGGTAACCTGAGTAAAAAAGTAAAAGAGATTTCTAAAAATATTTTTATTGAGATTGCCAAGGCAGAAGCGCAAGTTCATAATCAACCAATTGAAAAAGTGCATTTTCACGAAGTTGGTGCGCTCGATTCAATTGTTGATATAGTTGGTGCTG
>JACQYX010000354.1 GCA_016207985.1 Ignavibacteriales bacterium
AAGTCCTTTCGATGGCATCGTAGATAACATAGTTCCCAACGAAGGAGAGTATGCGCCCTCGGGTACACCGGCTGCTCGAGTTGTAAATATGTCGCGAATAAAAATCCAGGCTGAAATTCCCGAGATATATTCTGGGACTATTCAGGTTGGTACACAGGCAATCGTTACATTCGATGCACTGCCCGGAGATACGATGAAGGGTCGGGTAACTTTTGCCAGCTCAACTGTTTCAGCGGCAAATCGCACTATGACGATAGAAATTGTTCTATCGAACAATTTTAAAAGACTCAAAACCGACATGGTGGCAAAAGTCACACTACTTCGTGAGACGAAATTGAAAGCTTTACTTATCAGTGAAAACATCATCCAGCTTGTCGATCGTGAAAGAACAATTGTGTATGTGGAAAAAGATGGCAAGGCAGAAGAACGAAGGTTGAAACTCGGTGGGCGTCAGGGTAATATGGTCGAGGTTCTCGAAGGCTTAAATCAAGGTGATAATCTTATTATTTCTGGATACCAAAAACTTGTTAATGGTACTCCTGTCGTCATCGTTCAATAAACGGAGAAACGATTATGAAGATATGGAGTATTGCAGTTGATAATAAAGTTGCGATTTACGTTTTAATGGCGTTGATCATCGTGTTCGGAATGATCTCCTATAATCGATTACCGCGTGAAGCAAGCCCCGATGTTACAATACCGATCATTATTGTTGCAACACCATACATCGGTGTTTCTCCCGTCGATATCGAAGGGTTGATCACGCAGCCGCTTGAGCGCGCACTCAAAGGATTGAAGGATCTGAAGCAAATTACATCCGTATCCAAGGAGGGACTCTCGACTATTCGGGTTGAGTTCAATACAGGTGTAGATATAGATGAAGCTTTGCGTAGAGTACGAGATAAAGTAAACTCTACACTTCCTCAGCTTCCCGACGACATTCTTGATCCGGTGATCAATGAAATCAATATCAGTGAATTCCCAATTATGTATGTTAACGTCGGCGGCGACGTAGGTCTTGCACGGTTGAAAAAAATCGCTGAGGGAATCCAGGATAAAATCGAAGGAATACCCGGCGTCCTGCGTGCCGATATTTCCGGTGGCTTAGAGCCGGAAGTCCAGGTGAACGTCGATGTATATAGGATGAACGCCTATCAGGTTAGCTTTGATGATGTGGCAAACGCCATTCGTGGGGAAAATTTATCGATCCCCGGTGGCTCGATCAATACGAAAGAGAAAAGCTTGACTATCCGTGTCCCCGGTGAATTCAAGGAAGTTAAACCGCTTGAAGATATCGTCCTTAAGATTCAAAACAATAAACCCATCTACCTCCGGGACGTTGCGACCGTAAACTATTCATTTGAAGACAGACAAACATACGCTCGTTTGAATATGTTAGAAGTCGTATCACTCGCCGTCCGAAAGCGTGCAGGTGAAAATCTCCTCCGCATCACGGATGAGGTCAAGCGTATCGCGGATGAAGAACAAGCACAATTGCCTCAAGGCATCAAGTTAGACATCTCGAACGATCAATCAAGATTTGTAACAAGAATGGTGAAAGAGCTTGAGAACAGTATACTTACCGGAATGTTCCTGGTCGTGATGTCGTTATTTATGTTTTTTGGATTTAAGAATTCTTTACTTATCTCAACCGCGATTCCGCTTTCGATGTTTGTTGGGTTTGTCGTGCTTTCGGCTCTCGGTATTACTTTGAATATGGTGGTGTTGTTTTCACTTGTAATGGTTTTAGGTATCTTAGTCGATGATGCTATCGTTGTGATCGAAAATACTTATCGTCATCAGCAGGAATACGGTGAACATCCGATTCAAGCGGCAAAGACCGCTGCCGGAGAAGTCTTCGTTCCGGTTCTTACATCAACGATAACAACACTATCGGCTTTTCTTCCTTTGGCATTCTGGCCCGGGATAGTCGGTGATTTTATGAAGTACTTTCCTTTTACCCTGATCATTACATTGACTGCATCACTGTTCGTGGCATATGTAATCAGCCCCGTACAAAGTGCACAGTGGATCAATTATAGGAAGGAGATCATCAGGGCGAAGAGAAATCTTGAGCATCCTCATTGGTACAGGAAATATAATCCCTTTACAATTCTTTACCATAAAGTAGATGAAAAGTTTTTTCCCTGGTTGCAACAAGGGTATGTCAAGATTCTTCAATGGACATTGAAAAGGAAGGGATTGACGATTTGGGCATCTTTTGGCATGCTAATATTTGTTGTAATTTTATTCGCATTGTTCAATAAGGGCGTCGAATTTTTCCCGAATACCGAGCCGTCACAAGTGAGCATTAGTATAGAAAGTCCCGCCGGCACTTCATTAGATGTTACGAATGATATTTCGAATATCATTGAAGAACGGTTAGATGAGATACCGGGGAAAAATGATGTTGAGTTTATCTCGACAAGCATCGGTACATCGGATGACCCGTTCGATATGGGCGGTCAAGGTACTTCTAACAAGGGTCGAGTTGCAATCAATTTCCATGAAAAGATCAAACGAGAACAAAACACCTTCTTGACCCTTGAAGAAGTTAGAGAATCGATCTTAGGTATAGCTGGCGTGGATTTGCGTGTCGCAAAACAGCAAATGGGACCTCCCGTCGGAGCACCGGTGAGCATTGAAATATCCGGCGAGGACTATGATCAGCTCGCGTCGCTCAGTCTGCTCGTACGGGAAAAAATCAAAGACATTCCCGGCCTTGTCGATCTTAAGGACGACTATAACACCGGTCGCCCCGAAGTCGAGGTCAGGATCGATCGTGAGAAGGCGGGTATGTACTACACGACCACCGGTCAGATTGCTTCGACGGTACGTGCCGCCATTGCCGGTG
>JACQYX010000343.1 GCA_016207985.1 Ignavibacteriales bacterium
AAGCCCTGCCCCTGAATTGTTAAACCACTTACCTAACTCTTCGTGAACTACAAAAGGAATTTTCTTCAGTGTCAGAAAACCAAGAAGGTCTTCAGTTACTTCTTTGATTGCCGGCTTACGAATATTTCCGATGATGCCAAATTTCATGATACTTAGGTCGATGTTTGTGGTTGATCCGATGATTGAGTCGTGGGTGGTGTTTTTTGTGCCTTAGCGACCTCATCGACATAATTGAGTTTCAGCTCTTGTAGAACAGTTGTGAACATCCGCTCTTCTTCTGGTGTGAGATTGGCTTTCATTTTATTGTACATCATATCGAGTATATCGATAGAGATTTGTGCCTGTGGCAGGTCTTGTTCGATTTTATCCGATATTGGATTTTTAAGTTTACCCATATGCTGCAACGCAGCAGTCTGAAACATCAAAATAAGCTGTATAAGAAGGAATTCGTCTTTCTTTACTTGATCCATAATTATATCAAAATTGTTGAGAAAATTATGAAATTTATATCTGAAAAACAAACAATCAAAAGGATAATCTCCCGAAATACTTGCAAACTTCCCGATAGCTCCTTCAGATTTTTCTAATGTGAACTTTTGGGAAGTCTACGGTTCATCTCTCTCAACTTAGCATACTTCACAAACACATAATTCGCCGATAAAAGAGAAAGAACAAAACCATGCATCCCATCGAGGAAACCGCGGTGGAGAAAAAACATCTTAAAGAAAAGGTAAGGCGGACGGACGAGTAGATCAAAGTACGAACTTCTCTTCCCACCATCAGCTAAATCTTCTGCGGCTAAAGTTGTATAACGATTGAATTTCACTAAGTAATGGAAGAGTGTATCATCTGTGAAATGTAAAATGTCTGAGTTGAGCTTACCAACATTTCCCGATACTTCAAGTTTCTCGTGAACACGCATTTCTTTAAATTTAACTGCGCTGCATTTAAAGAGTCGTGTAACATAACCCGGATACCAACCGCAGTGCTTAATCCACTTGCCGAGGAAATATGCCCGACGTGCAATCTCATATCCCACATACTCATCGGAAGCTTCCGATAGCAATTGTTTAATTTCAAGCGCCAACTTCGGAGTTACACGCTCATCCGCATCGAGCCAGAGAATCCATTCGTTGGATACTTTTTGAAGTGCGAAGTTCTTTGCCGCTGCAAACCCTTTCCATTCGGTGATAAATATCTTCGTCGTAAATTGTGCGGCATTCTCAACTGTTTCATCTGTGCTTTTCGCATCAACTACGATAATCTCATCTGCCCAAGCAACGCTTCGAAGACAACCAATAATATTTTTTTCTTCGTTGTGTGTTATAACGATAACGGAAAGCTTAACAGATGTGCTCTTCACGGATTTGTGTATCGCTGTTTGATTTTATGAACTTCTTCGATGGAGGTTGGCGGCATAAATCCTGTACCATCATTCGATCTCATCTGATATTCCCAGACTTTCGAATACTGAATCAGTACTGCGATTGCTTCCAAGCGAGCAGTTATAAATCCATAAATCCCTTTTTTATATTCTTTTCGGAAAATGAATGAGTGATAGAGTGCCTTCAACACTTGAGTAACAATTTTTATTCGGGTGATCCTCGATTCCGACTTTATTCTTTCAAGAACTTCCAGCGATGTAGATTCGTTGATCCGATCGATAAACTGAGCAATCGTCTCTTGTTGTTGCTGGATTGCAGGCTCCATTCACTTCACCACTAAGCTGACAAGTTTATTTTTCACCACGACGATCTTAACGATCTGTTTACCGTCGAGATGACGCTTAACATTTTCATCTTCCATAACCAGTTTCTTTAGCGCTTCATCATCAAGGTCTTTCGGCACTTGGAACTTCGAACGAACTTTACCATTCACTTGCACAACCATCTCTATCGAGGCAACTTCGGTTTTTGCCTCATCATATCGGGGCCAGGGCTCGTAAGCGAGTGAAGTTTTATGTCCCAATTTCCACCAAAGTTCTTCGGCAATGTGCGGGGCAAATGGTGAAAGCAGCAGAACGAACGTTTCCATCAGACATTTCGGTTTGACTTCACGATTCAAAAATTCGTTCACAAAAATCATCATCTGCGAAATCGCAGTATTGAAGTTTAGTCCCTCGATATCGCGTGTAACCTTCTTGATTGTCTGGTGCATCAATCTCTCATCGTCGGGATTTATAGAGATTTCCTTTATCGAAGAATTGAGATTTCCGTTTTGATCAACAATCATTCTCCAGACACGATTCAAGAAACGATGCAGACCCTCAACGCCGCGTGTCGACCATGGTTTTGTATCAACGAGAGGTCCCATGAACATCTCGAACAAGCGCATCGAGTCGGCTCCGTATTCTTTGACAACATCATCTGGATTCACAACATTACCACGCGACTTCGACATCTTCTGTCCATCTTCACCAAGGATCGTTCCTTGATTGATGAGTCGTTTGAACGGTTCATTCGTCGATACATAACCTAAATCGTACAGAACTTTATGCCAGAAGCGTGCGTAGAGCAAATGGAGAACGGCATGTTCAGCACCACCAACATACAAGTCGATAGGCATCCAATATTTTTCTTTTTCCTTCGAGACAAGTTCCTTATCATTGTTGGGATCGATGTACCGAAGATAATACCAGCAAGAACCAGCCCATTGAGGCATAGTATGAGTTTCACGCCGTGCGGGTTTGCTTGTCGCAGGATCCGTCGTGTTCACCCACCTAGGAATTGTTGCTAAAACCGATTCACCCGTCTCGCTCGGTTTGTAGGATTTACTTTCGGGTAATAAAATTGGAAGATCAGTTTCGGGTAAATCTTTTACTGTTCCATCTTCGAGATAGATTAGCGGAAACGGTTCGCCCCAATATCGTTGACGTGAAAAAAGCCAATCTCGCAGCTTGTAATTGATCGATCGCTTCCCAAGTCCTTTCTTCTCTAACCACTCTGCCATTCGGATTTTAGCGTCTTTAGTTGATAATCCGTTGAGTGATACTTCATCGTTAGTGGAATTGACAGCTTTTCCATCACCTGTGTAAGCTTCTTTAGCGATGTCACCACCAGAAACAACTTCAACAATTGGGAGATTGAATTGCTTGGCGAACTCGTAATCGCGTTCATCATGTCCCGGTACAGCCATGATTGCTCCAGTGCCGTAGGTAATGAATACATAATCGGCAATCCAGATTGGGATATTTTTCTTCGTCGCTGGATTTATTGCATATGCCCCTGTGAACACTCCGGTTTTCTTTTTATCAAGGGCAATCCGATCAAGCTCACTCTTCATCTTTGCCTGATTCCGATAATCATCAACGATCTTCCTTTTTTCAGGAGTTGTGATCTCATCAACGAGTGGATGTTCGGGTGCAAGCACCATATACATTGCACCGAACATTGTATCCGCACGAGTTGTAAACACACGGATTGATTTGTTAGATCCATAAATCTTAAAATCGGCTTCAGCACCTTCTGAGCGTCCGATCCAGTTGCGCTGCATCTCCAAGATGCCGGTGGGCCAATTTAGATCGGCTAAATCTTTTTCAAGTCGTTCTGCGTAAGCGGTTATCCGAAGCATCCACTGTCGCATTGCACGCCGTTCGACTGTGTAACCTTTACTCACCCACTCATCGACTTCTTCGTTGGCAAGAACAGTTCCAAGCTCTGGACACCAGTTCACAGGCATCTCGGCTAAATATGCAAGTCGGTGTTTTGAAATGTAATCGTACTTTTCTTTCTCTGAAAGATTTGGTGGGATCGGCAGCTCAGATATCGGTCTCGCTTTATTTAGCTTGTTATTGTACCACGAATTATAAATCTTCAGGAAAATCCACTGTGTCCATTTATAATATTTCGGATCGGTCGTGTTCACTTCACGCGACCAATCGTACGACAAGCCGAGCATTTTTATCTGTCGTTTGAATGTTGCAATATTTTGTTCTGTGGTTATGCTTGGATGTATCCCCGTTTGCATCGCGTATCGTTCCGCAGGCAGACCAAATGCATCCCATCCCATAGGATGCAATACGTTATATCCGTTCATTCGTTTGAAGCGGGTATAAATATCCGTAGCAGTGTAACCCTCCGGATGACCTACGTGTAAACCTGAGCCGGATGGATATGGAAACATATCGAGGATATAAAGTTTTTGTTTGGCAGTGCCTTCAACGACCCTGAAAGTCTGATGGTCGTCCCAATATTTCTGCCACTTCTTTTCGATTTCTAAAAATGGATATGCCATAGTGTTTTTAAAATAAGGAAATTAGATCGTATTAACAAGGATTGATGCCTTAACGCATAATAATACCGGCGATGAGAATTGATAAATTAATTTTTTTTCTTGACTTTCATTTTAAAAAGTTCGATATTCCTACCATATAAATTATAGAAGTAAAATTCTTGTGGAGTACATTTCGTGAGAGAACCTGCAGCAAAGTTTGGATTCTATGAGACCATTCGGCGCGAGATGCGGCTGCGGAATTATAGTAATAAAACAATCAAATCGTATTTGAGTTGTCTGCGAAACTTTGTTGCATATTTGAAACCGAAACATCCTCGTGATGTTAGTGAGAGTTTAATAAAAGATTATCTTCTTCATTTGATTGAGGAAAAAAGATTTACAGCAGGAACAGTGAACCAAGCATTTAATGCACTCAGGTTTTTGTATGTCGACTTGTACGAGAAGCCATTTGTCATTGGGAAATTACCTCGACCACAGAGAGAAAAGAAGCTGCCTGATGTTTTGAACGAAGAAGAAGTAATAAGAATTTTCAGAGAAGTGCATAATTTAAAACATAGAACAATGTTGATGATAGCATACGCAAGCGGTTTACGAGTGAGTGAACTGGTTCGATTAAGAATAGAAGATATCGACGGCAAACGCGGACTAATTCATATACGCGATGCGAAGGGGAAAAAAGACCGTTTCACTTTATTTCCAGAATCGTTGCGAGAACAACTATTAGCATATTGGAAAGCGTACAAACTCGGAACCAGCGGTTGGCTTTTCCCCGGGGATACGGCGAGCAGACATTTAGCAGCCCGCAGTATTCAGGCAGTATTGAAAAGAGCTATTATAGCTGGCGGCATAACAAAGCCCGTTTCTATGCATTCACTGCGGCACTCATTTGCGACTCATCTTCTCGAGCACGGAACGGACTTGCGATATATACAAGCATTGCTGGGGCACCAAAGCGTACGCACTAAAGAGGTGTATACACACGTAAGCACTAAAAGTATAGGGCAAGTGCGAAGTCCTCTCGATTTCCTGATGTGGAAAGACGAACATGTTTTACCACCTCATACAGAGAAAGTGCTTAAAACAGAAAATAAATGATAAATCTAAAAAAAATAAACACGCTACACTTCACGAAACGCTATTCTTCACAGTGTGTTTCGAATAGTGATGTTTCGTGTAGTGAAGCAATATTGCGTCATTACAGATGATGCGCAACATTCGCTCCGCACTTCGTGCTTCGCTCAAAGCGTTGCGCATCGTTGAAGGAGATTACAATGAGTGAAAATGAACAACTGAAGTCGTACATCGATAAGGTACTTGGTTACATTCGTGGCGACATTGACCATCTGAAGAAACAGAAGGTCACTGTCAGCTTTCCATATCTATTCCTCACTTTCGCTGGTATAGATTTCCTCGGAGGTCTTCAACACGGTTTTTCGGGACAGAATAGCAGATTTCGAAGCTCATGGTTTATAGCAACGTGGATGTCAAAGGTAAATTCCCAATACGCCGCCAACTATCAAGACGAAGCCAAAAGTCTAGGATCGTATCTCTATGCTTTTGCAAGAAGTGGATTATTCCACATGGCTTGCGTGCAGCGTTCAGTCAATGTCGATGCAGATGAGATGAACCGAAATTTCCATCTTTGTTATTCTTCCCAAAATGGAACGACCGTATTCTTCCACGCTATCCAATTTGCGGAGGATTTCATAGGAGCTTGTGATCTGTTCTTGGCCGATCTCTTTTCGGACCAAGCAAAAGTTCATACCGCCATGAACAATCTAGAACAGGACCAAACTTCGAGCATCAGCCGGGAGGATTCATTTTCCATTGTATCTCTGTTCCTTCCCTTGCCTTCCGAGAGAATGTCATCACCACCAACTTTTCCAACAGGTTCTGTTATTCCAACCTCGTCTGGCACACAAGCACCACCATTCGGGAGATCACGATGAAATACTGCGTATTAATCTTGTCAATGCTAATGGCGGGTTGCGCTGCTACTCCCCGCATTCCACTAATCACAGTTTCGTATGACAAATTCAAGAATCAAGCAGACATCAGAACATCTCCTCCCATAGTTGTCCACTCGGAATACTCTGACCTTATTACTCTCAGAACA
>JACQYX010000074.1 GCA_016207985.1 Ignavibacteriales bacterium
AAACTGAGGGTGGCAGGAATTTCGAAGGGTATAAAGTTTGGCGAAGTGAATCTGAATCATTCAATCCCCAAACGTTTGCACTACTGGCTCAGTATGATGTTGACGATGAGTTAGGATTCGGTTATCAAACCGGTATAAAGCATACTTTTATCGATACAATTGACCATACGACAAAAAGTTATTGGTATGCAATAACATCTTATACCATCCCTGAGGGTTTTATCGTTTCTTCACCTGATAGTTTTGGTGTGACACATTATGATACTTTATTTACGGAAAGTTATGAGTCTAATCTTCAAGCTAATGCTACGAAGATTAACATCTCATTCGAAACTTCGACCGAGTTCGGTAAAGTAAAGGTTGTACCAAATCCATATCGCGGTGATGTATTTTATACGGAAGGCATGGGATACGAGGGATATGAGTTCAATTGGACGCCCGAGAGACGTGCTATCTGGTTTATTCATCTACCTAAGTATGCAACAATAAGAGTTTATTCAATCGTCGGTGAAATTATCACTACTATCCGTCACAACGATGATGAACGCATAGCACATGGCTTGCCGCCCGGGCAGGAAGAATTCCGATTGTTCGCTTCAAGCGGACGACCTCTCGCCAGCGGTATTTATGTGTTCACTGTCGATTCTGAATTCGGGCAACAAATCGGAAAATTCGTTATTATCAAGTAACTAAAGATTCAATTAACAAAGGATATCAATGAAGAATACACGTAGAGAATTTCTTACAAAATTAGGTGCCACTGTCGGCGCAATTACTATCGGAAGGAATGTCATGGAAGCATTACCATCAGCTTATTTTCAAAAAGAAAGTATTGTGAGGAAAACACAGAGTGGCATCAAAATCGATGTCGCTGATTTTCGTTATGCACCACGGGACTGGCAAACGACTTACTGTTTCCCTGATGATCCATTCAAGAGTTTAGTAGGGAAGAATGGCGATCTTCGATATGGGCATGAAGGTGTAGGAAAAGATCCAAAAGTATTTTCACACGTTGTATCGATCGGGATTCAAGGTAACGAGCAATTAAACTACGTCGAGCAAAAATTAGAATCACCTTCCATCCCTATCATCACAACAATGCTTGATAATGAGGATGTGAGTGTTAAATTAATCTCATTCGCAACACGAAATGAAGATGAAGGGCGAGTCGATAATATGATTATTGAGATCGTACCAAAAACTGCACAGAGCATTCAATTCAGTCCGGAGATTATCATAAGATCGAAGAGTAAATTCTCAATACATAAAGAAGATGATTATACAACACTGCATTTCGATGATTCGGAACTAAAAATATTTTTGGTTGTGAATTCAATTGCTGAATTGGTAATGGAGGAAGGTATTAATAGATTCCGATTGAGTTCAAACAGTGCTACAATTGACAAGCCGTTGAAATATTTTGTTCGATTTCCACAAGAAGGACAAGATTTCGATAAATTAGAGGATGGTTTAGAAGAGCCGGAAGAATTATTGAATGAATCACGAAACTTTTGGCAAAAATGGCAGCCAATCGAAGGTAAGATAACTTGGCAGATTGATGAACCTTATCGCTCATTCCAAATTGCTTCAGCACGAAATATCGTCGAGGCGAGGGAAATCAAAGACGGAAAGAAAATCTTTCAAGTAGGTCCGACAGTTTACCGAGGTTTATGGATTGTGGATGGTCATTTCCTTCTCGAGGCGGCACGATATTTAGGATATGATAAAGCGGCTCAGGAAGGTTTAGAATCGATATGGAACCGACAAGATGAAAAAGGACTTTTTGCTGCCGGTGCCGGTGTAAGTATAAATTGCTGCCGCGCGGCTTCGGGGACAGCGGCATCGGAGGAATACGCGAGGAATACACAAATACATTGTGGACGTTAGCTGCATTAAAAGTTTTACGGGATGTTTCGAAGAGATTGCGGCTACAAAAAGCGAACGAAATTAGAGATTTCTTCGGGGAACTCTGGTTTGCGTTCATGGACTCTACGAAAAAAGAGATGAAGAAGCATCCAAAAGGATTCGATTATTTACCGATGCTCATGCAAACCGATCCAAAGTGGCAAGAAAGCGATGAACGTAAACAACCCCGACCACAGGCTGCACAGATATATCTCTCTCATGCAATATTCCCCGGTTTGTTATTCAAACGTGAAGAAAGGATCGTCAACGGTCATCTGAAGCTTATGGAAGCTGTCACGAAAGAAGATATACCTATAGAAACGGGGTGGCTGACTAACGATGCAGTATGGCCCTACAACGCCGCTATTTTAGCTCAGGTTTATTTATGGTTAGGGAAAACCGATCTTGCACGAAAAACATTCTATGGTTTCCTAAATCATGCTTCACCCCTCTTTGCATGGCGTGAAGAACAATCGCTTCAAGATGCCGCTGATTTCCAATTCATCGGAGACATGCCTCACAATTGGGCAAGCACTGAGTGCATTCGTTATCTGCGACATATGATGATATTGGAAGATGAGAAGGATTTACTCCTTTTCAATGGCATCGGATTACGAGAGATGGAAGCACAAAAAACAATATCATTGACCTATTCACCGACAAAATGGGGAAGGATCACAGTTTCAATTGAGCCAGTCGACAGCAAAACATGGATTACAAAATTCAAGCGAGAAGATTTTGATGATAAAACCTACGCACCTATAGAATTCATTATCATGCCGGCAAAGATAGGTGGTAAGATAGCGTTTAGCGGTGCAACAGGGACGAAAGCGGTCCGGAACGCCGATCAAATCATAATTCGAGCGGAGGATACACAATGGGAGTGCAAATGGAAAAAAATATTCTAATCCCGACCTGCATGTAAAAATAAACAAGAGAACTTCATTTAGAGACATCTACATTTAATGGAGCTGATCAAAGATACGATCGTTCGTTACAAAAAAATTTATGGTAGTGATCCCGCGGTCATCGTCATGGCTCCGGCGAGAATAAATTTAATCGGCGAGCATACAGATTATAATCAAGGTTATGTATTGCCTGTAGCGATTGATCGGACGATCATTATTGCTGCCGGCAATCGACGAGATAAAATGTTGTTTTTACACACTGTCGATCTTCAAGCTTCGATAAGTACGTCTCTGTCACATCTGGAATATGATTCGGCAGCCCTGTGGTCGAATTATCCGAAAGGTGTCGCTTTTATTTTACAACGGTTAGGTTATCATCTACACGGAGCGAATTTCTGTATACGGGGAAATATCCCGATTGGTGCCGGATTAAGCTCCTCGGCTGCTCTTGAAGTTGCAAGTACAATTGCATTCAATTATCTAAACGATTTCAAGATACCACTGATAGAATTGATAAAGATATCGCAAGCAGCAGAAACTGATTTCGTAGGTGTTCAATGTGGTATAATGGATCAATTTATTTCTCTAATGGGAAAGAGTAATCATGCACTATTTCTCGACTGTCGGTCATTAGATTATCGTTATATACCCTGTCCGGATAAAGTCAGACTTGTTGTGTGTGATACTGGTGTGCGGAGAGAATTAACTCGTTCGGCATATAACCAGCGTCAGCTCGAGTGTGAAGAAGCGGTTAGTGAACTTCGAAAAGGATACCCCCTGATCCAATCGTTACGCGATGTATCGATCGAGCAACTGAAGGAAGTCGAACAACAAATAACTCCTGTCTCAATGAAGCGTGCGTTACATGTTGTCTCAGAAAACGATCGTGTGCTGGAAAGTGTTAAGGCACTTGAGAATCGTGATTATAATAAGCTCGGTAGGTTGATGGTCGAGTCACATGACAGTCTGCGCGATAACTATGAGGTTTGTAATAGAGAATTAAATCTTTGTGTCGATATCACTCTCGGTACAGAAGGTGTTTATGGTGCACGGATGACCGGTGCAGGATTCGGTGGAAGCGTAGTATGTTTGGTTACCGAAGATGCAATCGATCTACTTGTCGATCGGCTTCGATCGGATTATCCAAGGCAAGTCGGACATTCGTTGACTATTTATTTAGCATCGAGTGGGGATGGAGCGTCAATAATAAATCCAAAAGTATCGATGATCCCCACGAGCGTTGCTCAATTATGATGCACTGGCTGACAGTAATTATCACCTTAATTCTATCAGTCATTTCTCTCTCACAGGCACAAAAAAGTGTCACATTACGACTCGTCGATTGGGCAGGTACAGATGAAATCGTAATCGATAAGAAAACTGTCGAAGCTTTTAATAAGCTCTATCCTCATATTGAAGTATTGTATGAGCCAAATCCGGGACACCAGTATGAAGAAAAATTACTGACAGCTTTAGCCGCCGACGATCCTCCAGACGTTTTCCTTCTCGATTCGAAGCTAATCCCAACATTTACAAACAAGAATATTCTATTAGACCTCACACCATATATTTCAAAACTGAATATCGATACATCACAGTGGTTTGAAAATGCTCTCGCCATTGCACGCAGGGATTCGGCACTCTATGCTTTTCCAAAGGGTTTCACACCTCTCATGATATATTTCAATTAGCGTTTGTTCGACGAAGCCCGCCTTCCATATCCAAAATCAAACTGGAATTGGGACGATTACGTCAGACTTTCACGCGAACTCACAAAAGATTTGAACGGTGACCAGATACCAGATCAATATGGGACTGCTTTTACGAATTATTATTTTTATTGGATCCCCTGGGTGTGGTCGGCAGGTGGTGATATCGTTGACAGGCGAGGATATCATGCAACTGGATACCTAAATACATCGACAACGGAAAGCGTATTGGAATTTTTAATCAACCTCCGTAATAAGCACCAAGTCGCACCCGATGTCGGTACGTGGGTTCAGGCAGAAAAAACAGGAACAAATACTTCCCTCTTCGCGAACGGGAAGATTGCTATGATACTCGATGGTCATTGGCGAATGCCAAAGTTTGTGAAGTATTATCAGGAAGGAGTTCTTGATATAGGTGTTGCACCTCTACCGATACATCCAAGCGGTCAGAAAGTAAACGTTATGTACGAATCGGGTTGGTGTGTTCCTGTCAATACAAAACATCCTGAAGAGGCTGTAATTTTAGCAGCGTTTATGTCGGGTGAGATCGCATGTCGTATCCGCTCGGTCGCCCGACTTGAGATTCCTGCAAACATCAAAGTTGCAAACGAGGCAGTTGCTAACGATCCGACAGGGATGGAAAAAGTTTTCCTCGATGAAGTTCCTTACTGTCGTCAACCGTGGGGTTCGATCATCGAGAGGTTTAGTGAGATTGAATGGACACTTCAGGATGCTGTCGATGAGGTTATGCTTAACAATAGACCGATGCATGAAACAATGACTGAGTATGCGAAGCGTATCGATAAAGAACTTGAACAAATTCGTGCACACGAAAAGTACGACTTTAAACCTATCAAAGAGCATTCAGAAATTATCAAGTTTCTGTTCGGTGTCTTCGTTGTTTCCATCTTGGGATCTTTAATCTTATATTTACGGGCTAAACGAAAAGAGCGAAGGGCAGTCGGTACGGCAATATCGTTTCTCGCTCCATCGATGCTTCATCTGATCGTTTTTATTTTTACACCCATCGTATTTTCAGCTTACCTCAGTTTCCATAGATGGGACATAGTCGTTCCCGATAAACCATTCGTGGGTTTGAGTAATTTCAGCGATATGTTCACCGACCAGACATTTTGGAATGCATTAAGAAATACTCTCATCTATTCATTC